>NZ_JBEXCY010000049.1:0-63948 GCF_040605515.1 Dactylosporangium sp. NPDC005572
CCCGCCGGTTCGTCCTCGTCCTCGTCGACGTTGTCGGGGTGGGGCGCGGCGCCGAGCGCGCCGCCGGCCGACCCCTGGACCCCGCCGGCGCAGCCGGCCGCAGCGGCCCCGCCGGCGCCCGGCGTGCGGCGCAAGCGGCGGCGGGTCGTGCTGCTCGCGGTCGCCGCGGCCGTGGTGGTCGCCGCCGCCATCGGCGTCCCGTTCGCCGTCGACCGGGCCGGCAAGGGCGACGGCGGGTTCGACCAGGCGCTGCTCAGGGCCGACGACATCCTGCTGCCGAGCTTCAACCAGCTCGTCTCGACGACCGGAAACCGGTTCCCGTCCGGGGGCACGTACGACGCCGAGCGGCGCGCCGTCGACAGCAGCACGAACTGCGCCGACGCCGCCAGCGGCCCGGCGCTCGCGCTCCTCACCACCCACGGCTGCGGCCAGCAGCTCCGCGCCGTCTACCGCGACCCCCGCAACGACGACTACGTCATCAACGTGGGCGTCTTCAACCTCCGGACCGCCACCGGCGCCGTCGAGGCCCAGCGGCGCATGGCGAGCCTGGCCGGCGGCCTGCTCCGCCTGCCGCCGGGGGTGGTCGGCGACCAGAACTCGCTGTCCACGTCGGTGATGACGTCCGGCGACCGCAGCCACTACTGGGTCTACGTCCTGATCACCGCCACCGATCCGGCCCGGACCCTGCAGGCGCACGAGGATCTCCCGGCCGCGTACCGCGACGCGCTCTGCGAACTGGTGCTCGCACGGCTCGCCACGTTCGGCGACGACTGACCGGCGCTACCAGCGGTTGTAGGCCTCCTCGGCCCAGCCGGTCAGGCCGTCCAGGTCGACCCGCGAACCGTCGTCCAGCGCGGCCCAGCCGGTGAAGTGGCCGAAGCACTGGTGGGTCTCGTTCGCCACGACCAGCAGGTTGGTGCGGGCCACCCGCTCGTGGAACGGGTGGAACGTGACGTCCACGCCGGCGCCGGTGATGCGCCAGGGCCGCAGCCAGTCGCGGCGGTCGTACGTCCAGGTCAGGTCGGCGCCCAGCTTGTGCAGGCGGCCGTCGACGAAGACGGCGTTCTCGGTGGAGCCGGTGCCGTCGGTCCACTTGCCGCCCAGCTGGATCGCGCGGCCGGGCGCGCAGCCGGCCGCCCAGTTCCAGCGGATCGAGTACGGCCACTTGCCGCGCCCGTGGTCCAGGACGGCGAAGCCGTCGACGGTGTGCTCGGCGGAGCCGAGGCGGAGGGTCCCGTGGGCGGGGCGGCCCAGGTCCTTCACCGTGTACTGGAAGCGCCGCGTGCTCCACGGCACGACCACACCGAGCGACTCGTGGCCGGGCGGCAGCGGTACTGTCACATCCACCTCGACCCCCGGAGCCGTCGCCCGGATCGAGGAGCCATCGATGTCGATCGACAGGCCGCCGCCGCGGACGTGCGCGGAGCCGAAGGCGCCCAGGGTCGCGCCGCGGGCGAACGGGACCACCGCGTCGCGGACGGTCTCCTGACCGGTCGCCCGGTCCAGGACGTAGACGCCGTGGACGCCCGCGTAGTCCAGGGACGACGCGACCAGGCCGATGACGTGGCCGGGCGTGACGATGCCCCAGTACTCCCAGCGCTTCGCCCGGCCCCAGCCGCGCAGGCCGGTCCGGTGCAGGGGGCGGCGGGTCCAGCCGACGGCGGCCGGGTTGAGGCGGCCGCCCGGGAGGCACAGGTCGACCGGCTCGGTGATCTCGCGCTCGTGGGTCGTCATGGCACGAGGTGGATCCGCACCTTGCGGGCGGTGACCGCCGCCTCCTCCAGCACGGCGAGGCGGGGCTCGGCGACCTCCAGCAGGTGCGGGTGCCGCTTGGCGGCGAGCGGGGCGAGGCGGCGGTCGGCGAGCACGGCGTCGACCATACCCCGGTCGCCGCCGCACACCAGCGCGGCCAGCTCGTCCGCGTGGGGGAGCAGCACGCGCGCCGCGATGTCAGCCGTCCTGGCGGCGACGGCGTCGCTCTGGTTGTCCCGGCGGCGGGCGTACCGCTGCTGCGACCACCCACCCGCCGCGGTCCGCCCGTGCACGTGGAAGCGCTCCACCTTGGACAGCCGGACGGTGGTCCCGTCGACGACCGCCACGCCGGCCGCCCCCTTGCGGGCGAGCAGGAGCCCGATGGCGGGCGGCGTGGGCAGCCCGGCCAGCAGCCCGTCGAGGTCGGTGACCGCCTCCAGGCCGGGCGGCGGGTGGACGGCGGCCGTGTCGCCGTTGCTCGCGCCGGTGAGCGTGAGCCCGTCCTCCTCGGCCCCGTCGTGCCGCCCGTAGAAACCGTCGAGCCACCCGCGCAGCCGCTCGGGCGAGATCTCCACCCACCGGCCGCCCCCGGCCGCCGGCCGCGCCGTCACCATCCCGCCAGCCTAGTAGCGTGATCGGTATGAAGGCGGCGCGGCTGTTCGGGATCGGGGACGTCCGGATCGTCGAGGAGGAGGCGCCGGTCGCCGGGCCGGGGGAGTGCCTCGTGCGCGTGACCGCGGTCGGGCTGTGCGGGTCGGACCTGCACTGGTTCGGCGAGGGCGGTATCGGCGACGCCGTGCTCGACCGGCCCCTGGCCCTGGGCCACGAGATGGCCGGGGTCGTGCTCGACGGGCCGCGGGCCGGGCAGCGGGTGGCGATCGACCCGGCCGTCGCCTGCCGGGCCTGCGAGTTCTGCCTCGGCGGCCACCCGAACCTCTGCCGGAACCTGCGCTTCGCCGGGCACGGGAGCACCGACGGCGGGCTGCGCGAGGTCATCGCCTGGCCGGAGCACCTGCTGCACCCGCTGCCGGACACGGTCAGCGACGCCGGGGGAGCGGTGCTCGAACCGCTCGGCGTCGCCCTGCACGGGCTCGACCTCGCGCACCTGCGGGTCGGTGCCACCGTCGCCGTGGTCGGGTGCGGGCCGATCGGGCTGCTGACCATCCAGCTCGCGAGGGTCGCCGGCGCCGCCCGGGTGGTCGCCGTGGAGCCCCGGGCGCACCGCCGCGCGGCGGCGCTGGCCGCGGGCGCGGACGCCGTCTACGCGCCCGCGGCGTCCGCGGCGTTCCCGGCCTCGGCGGCGCCCGACTCCGAGATCGACAGTGTCGCCGACGTCGCGTTCGAGATCGCGGGCACCGACGCCGCCGTGGAGAGCGCGATGCGCGCCTGCCGGCCCGGCGGCAAGGTGGTCCTGGCCGGCATCCCCGACGACGACCGCACCTCGTTCCCGGCCTCCCTGGCCCGGCGCAAGGGCCTCACGCTCCTGCTCGTGCGCCGGATGCGGGAGATGTACCCCAGGACGACCGCCCTCGCCGCGAGCCGCGCGATCGACGTCGAGTCCCTGGTCACGGCCCGCTACCCACTCGAGCGCACGGCCGAGGCGTTCGCCGCCGCGACCGCCCGCGAGGGCCTGAAGACCGTGGTGGAAGTTTCATAGGCATCGAGCGTCGTCATCGTCCGGGCATTGACAACCGTCGCAATGTTAGCGCTCACTCTCCGGCATGAGACGCAGGCTGGTGATGGCTGCCGCGGCGGCCCTGACCCTCGTGGCGGTCACCGCGATCGACGCCGAGGCCGCCACGTACCCGAACCCGGGCACGGTCACCGGGAGCACCCGGGTCCACGACCCCAGCATGATCAGGACGCCGGGCGGGAGCTACCTGCTCGTCCACACCGGCGACAACCTGGCGATCAAGACCTCGACCGACCGGGTCGCGTTCCGCGGTGCCGGCACCGTGTTCCCCGGCGGCGTGCCGTGGACCACCGCGTACACCGGCGGCAGCCGCACCCTGTGGGCGCCCGACATCTCGTACCGTGACAGGCGGTACGTCCTCTACTACTCCGCCTCGACGTTCGGCTCGAACCGCTCGGCCATCTTCCTCGCCACCAGCCCGACCGGCGCGTCCGGCAGCTGGACCAACCAGGGCCTGGTCATCGAGTCCCGCACGAGCGACACCTTCAACGCCATCGACCCCGGCCTCGTCGTCGACGACCAGGGGCGCTGGTGGCTCACGTTCGGCTCGTTCTGGTCCGGCATCAAGCTGGTCCAGCTCGACCCCGCCACCGGCAAGCGGGCCGACACCACGATCCGGTCGCTCGCCGGCCGGGGCGGCGGCCCGATCGAGGCACCGGTGATCGTCAAGCGCGGCGCCTGGTACTACCTCTACGTCTCCTTCGACTACTGCTGCCGCGGCGCCGCCAGTACGTACCGCGTCATGGTCGGCCGCTCGTCGAGCGTCACCGGCCCGTACACGGACCGCAGCGGCGTGGCGATGACCGCCGGCGGCGGGACCGAGATCCTGGCCGGCCACGGCGCGATCCACGGGCCCGGCCACCAGGCGGTCCTGGCGGACACCGACGGTGACCTGCTCGTGTACCACTACTACGCCGACAACGGCACCGCGCTGCTCGGGATCAACCGGCTCGCGTACGACGCCGCGGGCTGGCCGGTGGTCGGCTGAGTCGGGTGGCAGACTGACTGACCATGTCAGCAGCGCAGCCCTCCGGAGTGGTCATCCCCAGCGTCGACGGGAAGCCGAGCACGTCGGCGCTGGGCCGCGGGGTGGTCGCCGACGCGCTGCGGGCCGTCGACCCGATCGGTGCTCGGGCGGCCGAGTCGGCCACCAACTGGCGGCACGACTACCTGCTGCATTTCCGGCGGCTCGTCGAGGCCGGCCTGCCGTCCCGCGACGGGGCCCTGGCCATTGCCGGCGCCGGGCTGGCGTCGCTGCACGAGCGGATGCGCTTCTCCGACGGCACCGCGGAGCACGGGCTGGCGGCCGCGTTCGAGCCGGTCGGTGAGCCGCTCACCACGCGCGTCGTCGAGGGCCAGGGTGCGGCGCAGGCCACGCTGATCCTGCCGTACCGTGGCCGCCGTCTCGAAGGCGACGACCTTCTCCGCCAGCTCGACACCTGGGTCGCGGCCGGCGTCATCGAGTCCTCCTGCGCCGACGCGGTGCGGACCGTCGCCGCCAACCCCGGCTGGCTGCGCCTCGAGGGCCACCGCGTCGCGGTCCTCGGCGCCGGCGCCGAGATGGGCCCGCTGCGCGCCCTGCTGCGCTGGGGCGCCGAGGTGGTCGCCGTCGACCTGCCCCGCCCGCCGATCTGGCAGCGCCTCACCGACCTCGCGACGCAGTCGGCCGGCCGCCTGGTGCTGCCGGTGTCGGGCGACGAGCCCGGCGCCGACCTCCTGCACGACCTGGGCCGGGTCGCCCACTGGCTGGCCGGCGTCGAGGGCCGGCTGGTGCTGGGCAACTACGTCTACGCCGACGGCGCCGTGAACGTCCGCGTCGCCATGGCGGTCGACGCGCTCACCCAGTGGCTCCGCGAGCGCCGCCCCGATCTGGCCCTCGCGTTCCTGGCCACCCCCACGGACGTGTTCGCGGTCCCGGCCGACGCGGTCGACGAGTCCACCGAGCGCTACCGCACGGCGACCGGCATCGGCCGCCTCCGCCGCCCGCTGCGCCTGGCGAGCGGCGGCCGCCTGCTGACCCGCAACTACCCGCCGGGCATCTACCCGGGGATCAACGACAGCCTGGTACCGCAGCAGGGCCCGAACTACGCCCTGGCCAAGCGCCTGCAGCGCTGGCGGGCCGCCGAGGCCCGCGCGGCGGGCGTCCCGGTCTCCTTCACCGTGGCCCCGGCGACCCGCACCCGCAGCGTCCTGAAGAACCGCCTGCTCGCGGCGGCCTACGCGGGCGCCCACCGCTTCGGCATCGAGATCTTCGAACCGGCGACCTCGAACGTCCTGATGGCCGCCCTGCTCGTCCACGACCTGCACCAGGACCGCCCGGCCCACGACCACCCGTGGCAGGACGAGGCGCACGCCGCCGCCCACGGCGGCCTGTGGCGCCAGCCGTACTCCCCACGCAGCGCGCTGGGCATCGCGGTCCTGCTGGGCATCGGCGCCGCCCGCGGCTGACGGGCGCCGCTACCATCTTGCGCGGCGGGTGTAGCGCAGAGGTCGTCGCGCCGGGACTGCGATTCCCGAGGACGCCGGTTCGAATCCGGCCGCCCGCCATTCGACGTCTCGCCCAGGGGAGAACGGTGGCCAGAAGCGCGCCCGTGCTACGGCGGTACGACCTTCCGGCGGCCGCCGTGCGTGCCGCGACGCAGCGCCGGCTGGCGGGCGACTGGCGGGGTGCGTGCGCGGCGGCCGGCATCGAGGTCGACGCGACCGTGACCGCCGCCGAGCCCGGGATGCTCGACGACCTGCGGCACCTGGTGCCGGACCTGATCCGGTGGCACCTGCTCGGCGCAGACCTCACGTTCAACCACGGCGCGCGGCCGCCGTTGCTCCTGGCGCGCGACCCCGCCACCGGGCAGGACCTCGTCATCCTCGACCGCTTCGACCGGCACGGCCCGCCGCGGCTGGTGCTGGCGGTGGACCGGCGGCCGGTGATCGGCCGATGGGACACCAGCCGGCACCTGTGGGACGTCCGGCACGCCGACCGGCTGCGGCAGCGGCTGGGCGGCGGCGACCGGGTCCCGCACTTCCACCGCGACGGCCGCCCCGTGGACCGCGCGGACCTGCCGCGGGCGGCCCCGCCGCCGGACGACCGGGCCGCCTGCGCGGAGTGGGAGGACCACCTGCGCCTCGGCGACCTGTTCGAGGGCTGGCGCGCGGCCGGCATCGAGGTCGCCCCGGAGGTCGACGCCGCGTACGCCGTTCGTGGGGCACCCCGCCCGTACCTGCGGATGAGCGTGGTCGTGCCGGCCGCCCGGGACCTGCTCGGCGGCGGCACCGAGCCGGGCACCGTCGTGGTGACCCGGCTGTGGCACGCGCCCGAGCTGGTCCTGACGCTCACCCTGGCCCCGGACGCGAAGCCGGTACTGCGGGTGGCCGAGCGGCGGCAGGCCGAGCGCCTTCCCGTGGTACCGGCGAGTGCCCACGGTCTCCCGTGGTTCTTCGAACCGCTGCGGGCCGGGCACCTGCCGGCGACGGCCCTGCATCCGCTGGTCCGCGCCGCGATGTTCCCGGACGGCCCGGACGAGCCGTACGCTCCCGCGCCGGGCGTGCCGGTGCCCGACCGCGTCCATGTGCAGTGCGTCGCCCGCCACTACGTCGGATGGCGGGCCGGGCAGCTGCAAGCGCTGAGCCACACCCCGGACGACCTGCACCGCGAACGCACCCTGCTTGCCCTGGGCGGGCGTGCGACCGGCTGCCTCGCGGTGCTGGACGCCTGGGCGGCCCGGACCGGGACGCTGCCGCGGCAGCTCCGGGCGGTCGCCCACCACATGTTCCTCGCGGCCGCCCACGGCGACGCCGCCGAGGTGCACCGGCTGCTCGACGCCGGCGTCGACCCCCGCGGCGTCCGCGGCGTGCAGCGCCAGTCGCTGCTGCACGTCGCCCACCGCATCGGCGACGTCGCCCTCATCCGGCGCCTGCGAGCGGCCGGCGTCGACCCCCTCGCGGCGGACAGCCACGGCTGGAGCGCGGTGCGGGCGGCCGAGGCGGCCGGCGCCCCGGCCCCGGTCCTCGACGCGCTCCGCCTCGCCGCTACGTAACGGGGCGTACGGCGGATGCCGCCCTGGGACGGACGCCGTTGCCACCCGGGACCGGCGAGCATCGGCGGCATGACACTCAACGGCAAGGTGGCCCTGGTCACCGGCAGCTCCCGCGGCATCGGCGCGGCCATCGCAACGACCTTCGCCGCGGCCGGCGCCCAGGTCGTCCTCCACGGCCGGGACACGGCCGCCCTCGCCGAGGTCCAGGCCCGCACCGGCGCCGCCGCGGTCGTCACCGGCGACGTCACCGTCGCCGCCGACCTCGCCCGCATGCGCGAGGAGATCCTGGCCCGCCACGGCCGCCTCGACATCCTGGTCGCGAACGCCGGCAGCACGACGAGCCGCCCCGCGCCGATCGAGGACATCACGGAGGAGAGCTGGCGCGCGGACGTCGACCGCAACCTGACCGGCACGTTCCTGACCGTGAAGACGTTCCTGCCGCTCATGAAGGCCCAGCGCAGCGGCGCCATCATCACGCTGTCCTCGGCCGCGGGCCGCAAGCCGAGCGACCGGACGATCGTGGCGTACGCGGCGGCGAAGGCGGGCGTACAGCTGTTCACCCAGGACCTGGCGGCGCAGGCCGGCCCGTTCGGCATCCGGGCGAACTGCCTGGCGCCGGAGACGATCCTGACCGAGACCAACCGGCAGTGGATCCCGCCGGAGGTGCAGCGGTCGATGGCCGAGGCCCACCCGCTGCGCCGCCTGGGCACCCCGGCGGACGTGGCGCGGGCGGCACTGTTCCTGGCCTCGGACGAGTCGTCCTGGATCACCGGCGTGATCGTGGACGTGGCCGGCGGCGCCGTCCTGTCCTGACAGCGCGAGCAGCCGGAACCCGTCCGACGTCCGGCCGTCTCCAGGATTTGGTGATCGTCAATACTATGAGGCGATGCGGCGGCGAGGCGTTGCGAGGCATCCGATCATCAAGTACCCGCTGGCGTTGCGGATCAGCCGGCTGCGCCTGCGGACCATCATCACAGCGTGCGTGCTGACGCTGGCCGTGCTGGTGGTGGCGCTCGCCGTGGCGCTGCACTTCCTGGATCGGGATCGTCCGACCGTGCGGCACGCCATGCGGCTGGTGTGGGCGGAGATCGTGAACCCGGGCGGGCTCATCGCCAAGGACGGCCAGTCGCCGCTGTATTACGCCGTAGCCGCGGGGCTGTCGTTCCTGGCCGTGCTGGTGCCGATCTTCCTGCTCGGGTCGTTCGCCTTCAAGCTGTTCCTGCACGACCCGCTGGTGTGGCGGCCGACGGTCTCGCTGCAGGACCAGGCGGGTGCCGGGGCGATCCTGGCGCTGCGGTGCTACAACGGGACCAACGTCCCGCTGGTGTCCATCACCTTCAAGGTGCTCGCCCTGATCCGCTCCACCGGCAGTCCCGCGAGCCTCGACCATGTGCCGCTGCAGATCCTGGCCGGCGAACAGCGGGTCGACGCCCGCGAGTTCGAGCTGTCGCCGCCGGCCGAGCCGTTCACGGTGCGAGTGCCGCTCGCCGCGAAGGGCGCCCGGACGCGCTCGGCCCGCGAGGTGTTCGACCTTCCGGACATCGACCTGCAGGGGCGGCCGGCCAACAAGCGGCGGGTGACCATCGCCATCGTCGCGTCCGGGACGTACACCGTGACCGGCACGACGTTCGTGAGCCATCGTTCCTACGAGCTCAGCCGCGACCTGCTCCTGGGCCACTTCCAGTCCATCGAGGTCGACCCGCACACGCCGCCGCACCGGTGGGACGGCTGGCCCAACTTCGACGGCAACCGGGACATCTACCTGTTCGTGTACGACGAAGCGGTCGACCCGGCCGTCCTGGAGTCCTCGGCCGGCGTTGCGCTGGGCCCGGCCGTACCGGTCCAGGCCACCCTGCGCGGCTGGGTCCGCGACTGGACCGTGGCCACCGGCGACCCCGCCACGCCCACCCGCCTCGGCCTGACCCGCGCGCCGGGCGCCGAGTGCAACGGCGTCGTGTTCCCGGTCATCTCCGACGTCCTGGAGCGCACCGACGAGTCGCAGCCGTGGTACCGGCGCATCGACGTGACCGATGACGTCGACTGGCCCGGCCGGCCGGATCCGTGCACCGTCTACTGCTACGTCGCCGCGGCCGGAGCGTCCGCCGCGGCGCCGCCGACCCTCGCCGCGGCCGAGGCGGTCGAGCGGGCGTTCGCCGAGCTGGGCGACGAGGCGCTGCGCACGTACCGGGCGACCACCGGACCGCAGTGACCCGGAGGCAACCGGGAGCCGGCCGGAGCCGGGCACGGTGGCGGTCGTCATGACCGGGACCGGCGCGCACGACGCCGTCCACGACCGCTGAGCGGCCCGGGGTGCCGTGCGCCGCGGCGGTCCCGGCCGTCCCGTGTGCGCTCCGGGCCATCTGTCCGTGCGCTGCCCGCAGTGGTTGCGCCGAACTCAACCAGGCCCGAAGTTCTACCAAGCGTTTGCTTGATTCTCGGCGCCGCTGGACTTAATCTTCTAAAACATAAGGTGATTCACGGGGGACCTCATGGAGGTGGAGCGTGAGCACGACCGAGACACTGCGACAAGGGGGGACCGCCGTCTGGGCGCCCCGGATCACGCCGCCGATCGGGGTGGAGCTCGACGACCGCCAGGCCCTCGCCTGCGCGTTCCGAATCCTTGCCCACGGCGGCTTCAGCGAGAACATCGCCGGCCACATCACCCAGATCAAAGATGAGAGCGGCGCCATGTGGATCAACCCCTGGGGCCTCTGGTGGGAGGAGGTCAGCGCCTCCGACCTCTGCGTCGTCGACCGCGACGGACAACTGGTCGACGGGCGCTGGGACGTCACCCCGGCGTTCCACATCCACACGGAGCTGCACAGAAGGCGACCCGACGCGCGGGTCGTCGTGCACAACCATCCCTACTACGTGACCGTGCTGGCCGCGGTCGGCATCCTGCCGGAGATCGTGCACCAGACCGGGTCGATGTTCGACGGGGACCTGGCCTTCGTGCACGAGTACTCCGGCGAGGTCGACGACGCCGAGCTCGGGCGGGACCTCGCCGAACAGATCGGCGACAAGTCCGTCGTCATCCTGGCCAGCCACGGCATCATCGTCACCGCGCCGACCATCCAGGAGGCGACCTACCGGTCCGCGAGCATCGACCGGGCCTGCCGCCTCGCCTACGACGTCATGCTGCTGGGCCGCGACCCCCTGGCCATCTCGCCCGGCATCCGGCACGGCATGAAGCGCTCGCTGCTCGAACGCGGCTCGGACGTGTTCTGGGCCGGCGCCGTCCGCGCCCTCATCAAGCGTGAACCAGACGTACTGAAGTAAGGACACCCCACATGGCATCCATCGACGAACTGCTCAAGAATACCGCCTTCACCACCGCCGACCGAGGCAAGGTGACGTTCCTGCCCGACCCGCCGCGGCAGGAGCGCAAGTACACGTTCATCTCCGTCGACGACCACATCGTCGAGCCGCCCGACGCCTTCGAGGGTCGGATGCCGGCGAAGTACAAGGACCAGACGCCGCGCGTGATCGAGAAGGACGGCAGCCACGTCTGGGTGTACGACGGCAAGGAGTTCCCGAACGTGGGCTTCAACGCCGTCGTCGGGCGGCCCGTCGACGAGTATGGCATGGAGCCCTGCCGCTTCGACGACATGCGCCGCGGCTCGTGGGACATCCACGAGCGGATCAAGGACATGGACCTCAGCGGCGTGTACGCCTCGCTGTGCTTCCCGTCGTTCCTGCCCGGGTTCGCCGGCCAGCGCCTCCAGCTGTCCACACAGGACGCCGAGCTGGCCCTCGCCGCCACGCGGGCCTGGAACGACTGGAACCTGGAGGCGTGGTCCGGCGCGTATCCGGACCGGATGATCCCGTGCCAGCTGCCGTACTTCCTCGATCCCGAGGTCGGCGCCCAGGAGATCTACCGCAACGCCGAGCGGGGCTTCAAGGCGGTGACGTTCTCCGAGGCGCCGCACATGCTCGGGCTGCCGTCGCTGCACACCGGGCACTGGGACCCGATCATGCGGGCGTGCGCGGAGACCGGCACCGTCATCAACCTCCACATCGGATCGTCGGGCACGAGCCCGTCGACGGCGGAGGACGCCCCGCCGGACGTCGTGGGCGTGCTGTTCTTCGGGTACTCGATGTTCTCCGCGGTCGACTGGCTGTACTCGCGGATCCCGGTGCGGTTCCCCGACATCAAGATCGTGCTGTCGGAGGGCGGCATCGGCTGGGTGCCGGGCCTGGTCGACCGGCTCAACCACATGCTCAGCTACCACGCCATGTACGGCACCTGGAAGGGCATCGAGCTGACCCCGGCCGAGGTGCTGCTGCGCAACTTCTACTTCTGTGCCGTCGAGGACCCGTCGTCGTTCGCCCTGCGCGACGTCATCGGGGTCGACCACATCTTCCTGGAGCAGGACTACCCGCACTGCGACTCGACCTGGCCGTACACCCAGAAGGTCATCGACGAGGAGATCGGCGGCCTGCCGGAGGCGGACATCCGGAAGATGACGTGGGAGAACGCCGCCCGCGTGTACCGCCACCCCGTTCCGTCCGCCGTGCAGGACGACCCGGACGCTTACTAGGGTGAACGCCGTGGAGCCCCAGGTGCGCGTCCATCGGCTCGCCGAGCAGGTGGCCGACCACATCCGCGCGCGGATCATCCGCGGCGACTTCGCCGACGGCGACCTGTTGCCGGCGGCGGAGGAGCTGATCCGGCGGTACCCCGTGAGCATGCCCACGTTCCGCGAGGCGATGCGCATTCTGGAGGCCGAGGGGCTCATCACGGTCCGCCGGGGGCGGCTGGGCGGTGCCATCGTGCACCGGCCGTCCCCGGCGGGCCTCGCCTACAACCTGGGGCTGGTGCTCGCGTCCCAGCAGGTCGCGATCGGCGACGTCGCGGTGGCCCTGCGCCACGTCGAGCCGGCCTGCGCCGCGCTCTGCGCGAGCCGCCGCGACCGGGCCCGTGCCGTGGTGCCGGAGCTGCGCGAGCTGCACCAGGCCTACCTCGACAGCATCGAGGACCTGGTCGAGGTCGTCGCCGTGTCCCGCCGCTTCCACGAGGCCCTCGTCCGGCTGTGCGGCAACGAGCCGCTCATCGTGCTCGCCGGCGCCCTGGAGGCGCTCTGGTCCGTGCACGAGCAGGACTGGGCGACCCGGATCCGGGAGACCACCGGGGTACCGCTGAGGCAACGACGAGCCGCGGGGGAGGAGCACGGCCGGATCCTCGCCCTGATCGAGGCCGGCGACAGCGAGGGCGTGCACCGCCTGGTGGCCGGCCACCTCACCACGGCGCAGCGCAACCCCGAGCCGGCCGACGCACCGGTCGACCTCGGCATGGTGCTGTGTTTGAAAATGTTCGATAGTTAGCTATTCCGTTGATGTCTGGTGTCGTCTTACGATGAGGCCGCCCCGGCCGGGTCCCCTTCGCACTCCACTGCCAAGGAGACCGCATGCCCCGACATCTCCTGCGACTCGTCCTCGCCGCCGTCACCGGCGTGGCGGCGGCCGCCATCGCCGCCGCGCCCCCGGCCGCCGCCGCCCCGGCCCAGCCGTCACCGCTGACGACCCCGTGGACCAGCCAGGCCCTCAACGGCACCCCGCTGCCCGACTACCCGCGCCCGCAGATGGTGCGGCCGGACTGGATGAACCTCAACGGCGAATGGCAGCTGCGCCAGTCCGCCACCAACGACAGCCCGGTCTTCGGCCAGACCCTGCCGGAGCGGGTCAACGTCCCGTTCCCGGTCGAGTCGGCACTGTCCGGCATCAAGCGGCCGGCGAACGACAACCGCCTCTACCTGTTCTACCGCCGCACCTTCACCGTCCCCGCCGGCTGGGCCGGCCGCCGCGTGCAGCTGCACTTCGGCGCCGTCGACTACCAGGCCACGGTGTGGGTCAACGGCGTGCAGGTCGGCACGCACACCGGCGGCTACGACCGGTTCGAGTTCGACGTCACGCCGCAGCTCAACGGCGGCACCAACGAGCTCATCGTGCGCGCCTACGACCCGACGGACACGCCCGGGCTGAACATCGCCCGCGGCAAGCAGGTCCGCAACCCGGGCGGCATCATGTACACCCCGTCGTCGGGCATCTGGCAGACCGTCTGGATGGAGCCGACGCCGACGTCCTCCATCTACAGCACCGACTACTACCCGAACCTGGCGAACAACACCCTGCGGACCCGGGTCTTCACCCGCGGCGACGTCACGGGGTACACCGTGTTCGCCGAGGTTCTCGACGGCTCGACCGTCGTCGGCACCGCCACCGGCGGCTTCGCGGACTTCAGCGTCCCCGTGCCGAACGCGCGCCGCTGGTCGCCCGACGACCCGTTCCTGTACAACCTGCGCATTTCCCTGCGCAACGCGGCCGGCGTGACCGTGGACCAGACCATGCACTACTTCGGCATGCGCGAGGTCGGCACCGCCGTCGTCAACGGCCGCCGGGTGCCCACGCTGAACGGGCAGTTCGTGCTCCAGAACGGCGTGCTGGACCAGGGCTTCTGGCCCGACGGGCTGTACACCGCGCCGACCGACGCCGCCCTGGCGAGCGACCTGCAGAAGATCAAGGACCTGGGCTTCAACATGGTCCGCAAGCACATCAAGGTCGAGCCGCCGCGCTGGTACTACCACGCCGACCGGCTCGGTCTGCTGGTGTGGCAGGACATGCCGAGCATGGGCGAGGCCCCCGGTACCGCCGCATCCCACACCCAGTGGGAGAGCGAGGTCCGCGAGATCGTCGACGAGCACCGGTTCTCACCGGCGGTCGTGGTGTACGTGCCGTTCAACGAGGGCTGGGGCGAGTGGAACCTCGCCGACACCACCCGCGTCGCGCAGAACGTCAAGAACCAGGACCCGACCCGGCTGGTAAACCCGCACAGCGGCTACAACTGCTGCAACTCGCACGGCGACCCCGGCAACGGCGACATCATGGACTGGCACATGTACGTCGGCCCGGACAACCCGCTGCCGTCGGCCACCCGCGCCGGCGTGCTCGGCGAGTACGGCGGGCTCGGCGTGCGCACACCCGGCCACGAGTACAGCCCGAACGGCGGCTTCGGCGCCTACGAGATGCACGGCGACTCGACGTCGATGACGGACCGGTACGTCAGCCTCATCAACCAGGCCGCGAACCTCATGTACGCCAAGGGCGTGGGCGCGCTCGTCTACACCCAGCCGTTCGACGTCGAGGGCGAGGTCAACGGCCTCTGGACCTACGACCGGCAGGTGCTCAAGTTCGACGGGAACCGGGTCCGCGCCGCGAACCAGGGCATCATCATCGCCTCGAAGCGGCTCAACACGACCGGCCCGCCGCCCGGCCGCAACGTCAACGGCCCCGGCGGCAAGTGCGTGGACGTCGCCGCCGACGACACGGGCGGCAACGGCGCCGCGGTGCAGCTGTGGGACTGCCAGATCCACGCGGTCGACCAGCGCTGGAGCTGGAACGGCTCGGCCCTGGAGACGTTGGGCCGGTGCCTGGACGCGACCGGCAACGGTACCGCGAACGGCACCCTCCTGCAGCTGTGGGACTGCAACGGCGGCGGCGCCCAGCAGTGGGTGGCCCAGGCCGACGGCTCGCTGCGCAACCCGCAGTCGAACCGGTGCGCCGACTCGCCGAGCGGCTCCACGGCCAACGGCGCGCGGCTGCAGCTGTACGACTGCAACGGCTCGGGCGCGCAGACCTTCCGCCTCGGCGGCGGCTCGCCCGGCGCGACGTTCGTCAACGGCCCCGGCGGCAAGTGCGTCGACGTCGCCGCCGACGACACCGGCGGCAACGGCGCCGCGGTACAGATGTGGGACTGCCAGACGTTCGCGGTCGACCAGCACTGGACCTGGGACGGCTTCGGCCTGCGCACCCTGAACCGGTGCCTGGACGCGACCGGCAACGGTACCGCGAACGGCACGCTCATCCAGCTCTGGGACTGCAACGGCGGCGGCGCCCAGCAGTGGGTCCCGCAGCCGGACGGCACGCTGCGCAACCCGCAGTCGGGCCGCTGCCTGGACTCCCCGAACGGCTCCACGGCCAACGGCGCCCGCCTGCAGCTGTGGGACTGCAACGGCTCCCTGGCCCAAACCTTCCGCAAGCAGTGACCGGACGGTGGTGCGGCGCTCATGCAGGAGCAGTAGCGCCGCACCACCACATGGTGCGGATTGGGTAGCCGGAAGCCCGCACGCGCACGACGACGCGGGCCGGCCCCGGGCGGGATGGTGGTGTCTCCGGAAGTCAGAATGGAGACGCCCCTGTGGCAGGGATGTTGGCCCGGCTCGGCCGGGCATGTTTCAGGCGCCGAGGCCCGGTGGTCCTCGCCTGGCTGGTGGTCCTGGCCGGCGTGATCGTGGCCGGGCTGTCGGCGCCGGCGGTCCCCGACGACGACTTCTCGATCCCGGGCGTCGAGTCGCAGCAGGCCTTCGACGTGCTGCGGGAGCGGTTCCCGGGAATCACCGCGGACGCCGGCGGGGCGACCGTGGTGTTCGTCGCCCCCGCCGGCGAGCGGGTGACGTCGGAGCCGTACAAGGCGGCGGTCGAGGCGGCCGTCCGGCAGCTGGCCGGCGGCGGGCAGGTGGCGATGGTGGCCGACCCGTTCGAGGGTGGCGCGGTCAGCGGCGACGGCTCGGCGGCCTACGCCGGCGTCTCCTACACCGTCACGGCCGCCGGGGTCACCGACGCCAGCCGCGACGAGATCGCCGCGGCGGCCGACGCCGCCCGGAAGGCCGGGCTGACGGTCGAGGCCGGCGGCAGCGCGCTGGAGGGCGGCGGCGGCGGTCCCGGCGGTACCGCGGAGCTCATCGCCGTCGCGCTGGCCGCGCTGGTCCTGGTGGTCACCCTCGGGTCGCTGGTCGCCGCGGGACTGTCGCTGCTGACCGCGCTGCTCGGGGTCGCGGTGACCATGCTGTCGATCCTCGCGCTCAGCGACGCGCTCGGCCTGTCCGCGACCACCGGCACGCTGGCGCTCATGCTGGGTCTCGCCGTGGGGATCGACTATGCCCTGTTCGTGGTCTCCCGCTACCGCGAGGAGCGGGCCCGCGGCCGGTCCGCGGCCGACGCCGTGTCCCTGGCGGTCAGCACCGCCGGCTCGGCGGTCGCCTTCGCCGGCCTGACCGTGATGATCGCGCTGGCCGGCCTGGCCGTGGTCGGCATCCCGATGCTGACGAAGATGGGCCTGACCGCCGTCGCGGCGGTCGTCGTGGCGGTGCTCGTCGCGCTCACCCTGGTGCCGGCGATCCTCGGCTTCGTGCCCGACAAGGTGCTCGCCCGTGCAAGGACAACCGCCAGGACCGGCGCGGAGCGCAACGGCGGCGCGCGGTGGGCCCGGTTCGTGCTGCGCCGCCCGGTCGCCGTTCTCACCCTGGGCGTGGTGCTGCTCGGGGCGCTGGCGGTGCCCGCCCTCGGCCTCCAGCTGGGCATGCCGGGCGACGAGGCCCGGCCGACCTCGACCACGCAGCGCCGCGCCTACGACGCGCTCGCCAGGGCGTTCGGGCCGGGCTTCAACGGTCCGCTGATGGTCGTGGTCGACGCCCGGGGCGCGGCCGACCCGCAGGCGGCGGTCACCGCGATCGCCGGCCGGGTGGCCGGGACGGCCGGGGTGGTGTCGGTGTCGCCACCGATCTTCAACGACGCCGGGGACACCGCGATCTTCGACGCCGTCCCGTCGACCAGCCCCACCGACGAGGCGACCATGGACCTGGTCCGCGACCTGCGGGCGGCGCGGCTCGGGCTGACCGCCGGCACCGGCGCGACGTTCCAGGTCAGCGGCACCACCGCGGTCAACATCGACATGGCCGGCAAGATCCAGGGCGCGCTGCTGCCCTACCTGGCCACCGTGGTCGGGCTCGCCGTGCTGGTGCTGCTGGTCGTGTTCCGGTCGATCCTGGTCCCGGTCAAGGCGGCGCTGGGGTTCCTGCTGTCGGTGCTGGCCGCGCTGGGCGTGCTGGTCCTCGTGTTCCAGCGGGGGTACGGCGCGGACCTGCTCGGCGTCGCGCAGACCGGGCCGATCATGAGCGCGGTGCCGATCTTCCTGGTCGGGATCGTGTTCGGACTGGCCATGGACTACGAGGTGTTCCTGGTCTCGCGGATGCGGGAGGCGTACGTCCACGGCGCACCGCCGCGCCAGGCGATCGAGACCGGGTTCCGGCACAGCACCCGGGTCGTGGCGGCGGCGGCGCTGATCATGATGGCGGTCTTCGGCGGGTTCATCAGCGAGCAGGACCAGTTCATCAAGATGATCGGTCTCAGCCTGGCCACCGCGGTGCTCCTCGATGCGTTCGTCGTCCGCATGGCCATCGTCCCGGCCGCCCTCGCGCTCCTCGGGCACCGGGCCTGGTGGCTGCCGGGCCGCCTCGACCGCCTCCTCCCGCAGGTCGACGTCGAGGGCCGCACCTTCGAGGAGCAGCCGCCGCGGGCGATACTGGACGCCGGCACGCGGTGAACGACAGGAGCACGGGGATGGTCAGCCTGGAGTATGCCGAGCGGCATCCGCGGCTCGCCGACGCCGTCGTCGCGGTCGCGCTGTTCGCCGGTGCGGTCCTCGGGGCGCACCTGGTCGGTCCGGACGAGGGCCGCCCGCCGGCCATCTGGATCGCCGACGTGCTGTCCGGGCTGTCCTGCCTGGCCCTGCTCAAGGCGCGGGAACACCCGCGGGCCACGGTCGTCGTGACCGCCACCTGCGCCGTCGTGCTGGGCGGCCTCGGCTACCTGCTCACCCCGTTGCTCCTGGGCCCGGTGATGGTCGCGCTGTACCGGCTGGCCGCCTCGGCCACCACGCGGACGGCCAGGGTCTGGGGCGGCGTCACGACCGCGCTGGTCGTCGGCGCCGCCGTCGGGGTCACCGACCTCGACGCGACGGTGGCGCTCCGCGTCGTCGGGCCGGCGCTGTGGCTGCTGCTGCCGCTGTCCCTGGGCAGCCGGTCCCGGCTCCGCCACGCGTACCTCGACACGGTCCGCGCCCGGGCGGAGCACGCCGAGCGGACCCGCGAGGAGGAGGCCCGGCTGCGGGTCACGGAGGAGCGCATGCGCATCGCCCGCGAGCTGCACGACGTCGTCGCCCACCACATGGCCGTGGCCAACGCCCAGGCCGGCACCGCGGCCCACCTGCTCGACGCCGACCCGGCGCTCACCCGGAAGCTCCTCGCCGACCTGAAGATCACCACCTCCTCGGTCATGCTCGAGCTGCGCGACACGGTCGGCGTCCTGCGCGGCGCCGGTGACCCCGGCGCGGACCCCCTCGAACCCGCGCCGGGGCTGGCCCGGCTCCCGGACCTGCTGGAGATGTGCGGGTCGGCCGGGCTGAGCGTCGACCTCGAGATCGAGGGCGAGCCGCGGGACCTGCCGCCGGGCGTGGACCTGACCGCCTACCGGATCATCCAGGAGGCCCTGACCAACGCCACCAAGTACGCGACGCCGGCGGCCGCCTCGCTGCGGCTGCGGTACAGCGGCAGTACCCTCGTCATCACGGTCGCCAACGCCACCGACGGCGGCCGCGGCTCCGGCGGCACCGACGGCTTCGGCATCGTCGGGATGCGCGAGCGGGCCCACGCGGTCGGCGGCGACCTGCGGGTCAGCGCCGGCGGCACCGGCTTCGAGGTCGTGAGCGCCCTCCCGCTGCGGGTGACGCCGTGACGATCCGCGTCCTCCTCGCCGACGACCAGGCGCTCCTGCGGGGCACCTTCCGGATGCTGATCGACTCGTGCGCCGACCTGGAGGTCGTCGCCGAGGCCGCCGACGGCGCGCAGGCCGTCGAGCTCGCCCGGGTGCACCGCCCCGACGTCGTCGTGATGGACGTGCGGATGCCCGGCACCGACGGCCTGGCCGCCACCGAGACCATCTGCGCCGACCCCGCCCTGGCCGGCACCCGGGTGCTCATCCTCACCACGTTCGAGAACGACGAGCACGTCGCCCGGGCCCTGCGCGCGGGCGCCAGCGGCTTCCTCGGCAAGTACGTCACCACCGACGACCTGCTCGCCGCCATCCGCACCGTCGCCGCCGGCGAGAGCTTGCTGTCCCCGGGCGCGACCAAGGCCCTCATCGCCCAGTTCCTCGCCACCCCGCCGCCGGGGCCGCCCGCCCCGCCGCCCACCGTGCCGGGCATCGCGGACCTGACCAACCGCGAGCTGGAGGTCACGAGGCTCGCCGCCGACGGCCGGTCCAACGACGAGATCGCCGGCGAGCTGCACCTCAGCGTGCTCACAGTGCGCACCCACGTCCAGCGCGCCATGACCAAGCTCGGCGCCCGCGACCGGGCCCAGCTCGTCGTGCTCGCCTACAAGAGCGGCCTGGTGTGACGCCGGCTGTGACCGTCGGCGTCAGGCGAAGGTCTGGCGCTGGTGGCCCAGGCCGGTGATCTCCAGTTCGACCACGTCGCCGGTGCGCAGGTACGGCAGGCCGGGCAGGCCCATCGCCACGCCCGCCGGGGTGCCCGTGTTCACGACGTCGCCGGGGTGCAGGACCATGAACTGGCTGAGGTACCAGATCAGGTACGGCACGTCGAAGATCATGTCGGCGGCCCGCTCGTCCTGGCGGGGCTCGCCGTTGACCCACGAGCGCAGGCGCAGGTCGGGCACCGTGAGGCCGTCCGCGGGGACCAGCCAGGGGCCCAGCGGGTTGAAGGTCTCGCAGTTCTTGCCCTTGTCCCACTGGCCGCCGCGCTCGAGCTGGAACTCGCGCTCCGACACGTCGTTGCTGATCGCGTAGCCGGCGATGTGCGCGGCCGAGTCGGCCGGGCTGTCCAGGTAGCGGGCCTTGCGGCCGACGACCACCGCCAACTCGACCTCGTAGTCGGTCTTCACGCTCTTGCGCGGGATGAGCACCGTGTCGTCCGGCCCGACGACCGTGTCGGCGCCCTTCATGAACACGACCGGCTCGGCCGGCGGCGTGGCACCGGACTCGGCGGCGTGCCGGGCATAGTTCAGGCCGATGCACACCACCTTGCCGATACCGGTGACCGGCGCGCCGACCCGCAGGCCGGCGGGGTCGACCGCGGGCAGCTCCCCGGCGTCGAGCGCGGCGCGGGTGCGCGCGATCCCGTCCGCGGCGAGGAACGCGCCGTCGAGGTCGGCGGTGAGCGGCGTGAGGTCGTGGGCGGTCCCGTCGGCGGCGAACACGACGGGGCGTTCGGCGCCGAGCGGGCCGAGTCGGGCGAGTCGCATGCCGTGACCGTACTGACGAGAGGCCAAGTGGTCAAGCCAATCGCGCGCAGCCCGTCCGGGCGTGCCGTCGCGCGGCAGCCGGTTCTCCCTCACGCTGCTGCGCGTGACCGTCGTCTACGGCTGAAAACAGTCTGAAAACAAGCCTGTGGCATTTCGCCGTAATCCGGGCAGGACCTTGCCCTAGCGATCGACGTCACCCTATCCTCGCGATCAGGCGACCACAGGAAAGCGCTTTCCCCGGCAAGCGCTTTCCGAGCGCCGGATGACGCCGCCAACGTCAGTCCGGCCCCGCCGCGGATCACGCTGCCGCCCCGGCGCGACCCAAAGCACACGCCCAGCACGCGACGACGAAGGTGAGACGAGATGAGACGACCAGTCGCACGGCGACTGCAGGTGGCGTTGGCCGCGGCCGCCACCGCCGTCGGGACCACGGTCGGTGTGGTCCTGGCGATCCCCGACGCATCGGCCGCGACCGGCGGCGTCACCGGCTACGCGACCCAGAACGGCGGGACGACCGGCGGCGCCGGCGGGCAGACGGTCAAGGCCACCACCGGGACGGCGATCCACGCCGCCCTGTGCAACCGGGCCAGCAGCAGCACCCCGATCATCATCCAGGTCGAAGGCACGATCAACCACGGCAACACGACCAAGGTCTCGGGCGACAGCTGCAACACCGCCGCCGACAAGATCGAGCTCAAGGAGATCAGCAACGTCACGATCATCGGCGTCGGCAACGGCGCGGTGTTCGACCAGCTGGGCATCCACATCCGCGACTCGAGCAACATCATCATCCAGAACGTGACGGTCAAGAACGTCAAGAAGTCGGGCTCGCCCACGTCCAACGGCGGCGACGCCATCGGCATGGAGAGCACCGTGCGCAACGTCTGGGTCGACCACGTCTCGCTCGAGGCGTCGGGCGGCGAGTCGGCGGGCTACGACGGCCTGTTCGACCTGAAGGACGACGTGCAGTACGTGACGCTGTCCTACAGCACCCTGCGCAACTCCGGCCGTGGTGGGCTCATCGGGTCCAGCGAGACCGACACCGGGAACAGCTACATCACGTTCCACCACAACTCGTACCAGAACATCGACTCCCGCACCCCGCTGCTGCGCGGCGGCATCGCGCACATCTACAACAACTACTACGTGCAGCTCAACGAGTCGGGCATCAACTCCCGGGCCGGCGCGCGGGCCCGCATCGACAACAACTACTTCAAGAGCTCCAAGGACGTCATCGGCACGTTCTACACCAGCGAGGCCGGCTACTGGCAGGTCAGCGGCAACATCTTCGACACCGTGACCTGGTCGAGCCCGGGCTCCGAGAACAACCCGGCCGGCCCGAACCCGACGTCGAACACCAGCGTCAGCATCCCGTACTCGTTCACCCTCGACAGCGCCTCCTGCGTGCCGAGCGTCGTCACCGCGACGGCCGGCGCCAACAAGGGCCTGCAGGTGTCGAACGGCAGCTGCACGCCGACCAGCCCGACGGCCGGTCCGACGACCCCGGGCCCGACGACCCCCGGCCCGACCACGCCGGGTCCGACGACCCCCGGCCCGACGACCCCGGGCCCGACCCAGGGCGGCACCAACCTCAGCATCGGCGCCGGTTCGGACGGCTCCAGCAAGGCCAGCGGCACCAGCTACGGCGACGTCCGTGACGGCGACATGAGCACGTTCTGGTCTCCCAGCGGTACCACCGGAACCATCTCGATCAAGTGGGGCTCCGCCACCGCGATCTCGCGGATCAACATCCGTGAGGCGTCGGGCTCGACGGGCGTCATCCGCAACTGGCGCGTCCTCAACGGCGACACCGGAGCCGTCCTGGCCTCGGGCACCGGCGCGGGCGTCATCACGTTCACCCGCACCTCGATGAAGAAGGTGACGTTCGAGATCACGAGCGCGACCGGCACGCCGAAGGTCGCCGAGTTCGAGACGTACGCCTGACCCACCCCACGTGTGGACTGCGGTCAGGGAAGCTTCTGGCCGCAGTCCATGCAGAACAGCGCGCCGATCCGGTTGCCCTCGCTGCCGCAGCCGTCGCAGCGCACCCGCGGCGCCAGCGACGATCCGCAGGCCGAGCAGAACCGCCCGCCGTCGGCCCTGGTCCCGCACGACGGGCAGGCCACCACGGCCCGCGCGCTCATGTCCACCTCGGCCGTCCAGTCCGCCTGCTGGGCGCGCTCCCGGATCTGGTCCCGCTGCGCGGCGGCCTGCGCCCGGGCGACCTCCTCGGCCACCACGGGCGCGCACCGCAGGCACTGCCCGATCTCGTCGTTCCAGCACATGGCGGCGCACATCCAGTCACCGCACCCGCGGCACTGGCGGAACTCCTGCCGCGCCCGCTCGACCGCCTCGGCGAGCGCCCGGTCCTTCGCCGGGGAGTTGCTGGTCCGGTCGTACTGCCACTGGTCCACGGTCCGGCTGACCCGCTGCGTGAACCCGCCCAGCACGTGCCCGGCCGCCCGCAGCACCTTCTTGCCGGTCTCGACCGAGTCGCGCTTGAACGCCGACCGGTGCCCGTTCCCGCACCGCTCGCAGCGGAACTCGAACTGGTAACCCTGCGTGTTGGACAGGTCCCGGACGTTGTCGGTGAAGGGTACGAGCGCGCTCACGCAGCTCAGCGTAGCCAGCCGTGGCCAGCAGTACAGTCAGAGATCAGCCTTGTTTGGTCTCCCAGAAGATCTTCGCGATCTCGTCGATCCTGCCGAGGAGCCGCTCGGCGACGGCCGGGTCGGCCGAGCCCTTCGCGCCGCCGGCGCCGGCCAGCTTGGTGGCCTCGTTGAACAGGCCGTGCAGCTCGGGGTAGCGCTCGAAGTGCGGCGCCTTGAAGTAGTCGGTCCACAGCACCCAGAGGTGGTGCTTCACCAGCTCGGCCCGCTGTTCCTTGACGACCAGGGCGCGCGTGCGGAACTCCGGGTCGTCGCTGTCCTGGTACTTCTTCGCGATGGCGAGCAGTGACTCGGCCTCGATGCGGGCCTGGGCCGGGTCGTAGACGCCGCAGGGCAGGTCGCAGTGGGCGCGCACGACGGTCCGCGGGCGCAGCAGGGATGACAGACGCATTCCGGCACGCTAAAACCTCAACCGGACTCGAGGTCAAGTGGCCGCCTCGGGCGGGCGCATGATCGGGCCCGTTTCGGGCAGCCCTGCCGTGTCCGACGGCAGACACCGCAGGGAGGCCTGAGATGACCGGTCAGCGGAAGCACTGGGCGGCCCTCCCGGTCACCGATTGGGAACCCACATACGACACGCTGCACATGTACACCCAGGTCCTCGGCAAGATCTCACTGGCGTTGCGGCCCATGGAGAACCACTGGTGGCAGGTCGCGCTGGAGCTCTCCGCCAGAGGTCTGCGGACCGCGGCCATCCCGCACCCCGCTCGTACCTTCGAGATGGATCTCGACCTCATCGACCATGTGCTCCACATCGACGCCGAGGGCGGCGAGCGGCGGACCGTCGCGCTGGGCGGGTCCGTGCGCGACTTCTACACCGCCACGATGACGGCGCTCGACGACCTGGGGCTGCACGTGCCGATCTGGACCGTCCCGGCGGAGGTGGCGGATCCGATTCCCTTCGACGAGGACACCGTCCATTCGACGTACGACCCGGCCCAGGCGGAGCGGTACTGGCACGTCCTGTGCCAGGTCGAGGGGGTCTTCGACGAGTTCCGGGCCCGCTTCACCGGCAAGGCCAGCCCGGTCCAGTTCTACTGGGGCTCGTTCGACCTCGCCACGACGCGCTTCTCCGGCCGGCCCACCGAGCCGCCACCGGGCGCCGACACGATCACCCGGTTCAGCTACACCGCCGAGCAGAGCTCGCTCGGTTTCTGGCCCGGCGGCACCTGGCTCAACGGCACGCGCGTGGACCAGCCGGTCTTCTACTCGTACACCTATCCGGAGCCGCCGGGAGTGCGTGACCAGCCGGTCAGCCCGGCATCGGCGTCCTTCGACACCGGACTCGGCGAGTTCGTGCTGAGCTACGACGACGTCCGGCAGGCGGACGATCCGCGCCAGGCGATCCTCGACTTCGCCCAGACCACGTACGAGGCCGGCGCCCGGCTCCAGGACTGGCCGCGCGACGTGCTCGAATGGACGCCGCCAACGCCGCCGAGCTATCGCCGGGCGATGTCGATGGCGTAGCGCGGCAACCGTACTCACCGGTCGGTGGTCACGGTGAGTACCGTACTCAGGCCGGAAGCGAGTAGCGGCACCGACGCGGGGCGGACCGGCACGATCCTAGGCTGACCGCCATGGACAGGGCGATCCTCTTCGCCAAGGGGCTCGCGATGACGGCCGGGTGCCACGGGGTGCTCGTCGCGGTGGCCGTCGGCGGGTGGCTCGGGCTGTCGGACACCCCGGCCGGTGCGGAGTGCTCGGGCTTCGGCTGTTCGATGACGCCGCGGGACACCGCCACGCTGGTGGCGCTGTTCGCCGGCCTGCCGATGTTCGCCGCGAGCGCGCTCGTCGCGATCGCGGTGGTGGGCGGCCTCACCGCCGCGCGGGTCCGCTCCGGCGTGCTCGCCGGCGTGGTCGCGACGGCGGCCGGTTGGCTCGCCGCGGCGGTGGTGCTGCTGGTCATGCTGCAGTCGGCGGTCTCATAGCAGGGCGCGGCAGGCCTCGCGGTCGTACGGCAGGCCGGCCTGGCGGAAGCTCAGCGACGAGCGCCACAATCACCTCCGCGGCGGGTGGCGTCACGGTCCACGGCGTGCCCTGGTGGATGACCGCCGACCAGAGGTGCGACAGCGCCGCGGCCCGGGCCTCGGCGTCGGCGCCGGCGAGCGCGGCCAGGTGGGCAGGGGTGTCGGTGGCGCGGCCGTACGCGTGCAGCAGCGTCGCGAACGGCCCGGAGTCGGTCGGGACCACGGCGAAGATGGTAGGACCCCCGCTCCGCGGGCATCGGCGCGGTGGGGAGGGCCGGGAGACGGTGCTCACAGCCCGGCCCTTGTTGCCGCCGCCGTGGGTGAGGATGGGGTCGAGGAGGGCTGCGCATGTCATCGCGTACCGATCTGGTCGAGGACCTGATGGGCCGGTTTCCGCACGTGCCGCGGGAAGCCGTGATCAAGGAGGACCTGCTGCGCGGCGGGCTGGCGTTCGACGACTCGGCGCTGACCGACAACGAGGACGGCGCCGTCAAGCCGAAGTCGTACTTCATCTTCTCGTTCGACCACCGCACGCTGCCCGAGCTGGGCACCGCCGCGCTGCGGCGGCCGCCGGAGGAGATCGTCCTCACCGGCGGGCCCTACGGGCTGCGCCGCACGGTCGTCTCGGTCCGCATCAACCCGGGCTCGCCGTACCGGGTGCGCACGGACGACGACGGCCGGCTGCGGCTGTACCTGGACGGCCGGCCGATCGCCGACGTCGGGCTGCCGCCGATGCCGAACTACTACCGGCACACGCTGGCCAACGGCAAGTCGGTCATGGAGGTCGCCCCGACCATCCAGTGGGGCTACCTGATCTACCTGACGGCGTTCCGGGTCTGTCAGTACTTCGGCGCCAAGGAGGAGTGCCAGTACTGCGACATCAACCACAACTGGCGCCAGCACAAGGCGGCCGGCCGCCCGTACACCGGCGTCAAGCCGGTCGACGAGATCCTGGAAGCGCTGGAGATCATCGACCGGTACGACACCGAGCGGGCCTCGACGGCGTACACCCTGACCGGCGGCAGCATCACCTCGCACGTCGGCGGCAAGACCGAGGCCGACTTCTACGGCCAGTACGCCCAGGCCATCGAGGAGCGCTTCCCGGGCCGCTGGATCGGCAAGGTCGTCGCCCAGGCGCTGCCGCGGGCCGATGTGCAGCGCTTCAAGGACTACGGCATCCAGATCTACCACCCCAACTACGAGGTGTGGGACAAGCGGCTGTTCGAGCTGTACTGCCCCGGCAAGGAGCGCTACGTCGGCCGGGAGGAGTGGCACCGCCGCATCCTGGACTCGGCCGAGGTGTTCGGCCCGCGCAACGTGATCCCGAACTTCGTGGCCGGCGTCGAGATGGCCGCCCCGGCCGGTTTCACCACGGTCGGCGAGGCGATCGAGTCGACCGCCGAGGGTCTGCAGTACTTCATGTCGCGCGGCATCACCCCACGGTTCACGACCTGGTGCCCCGAGCCCACCACGCCGCTCGGCAAGGCGAACCCGGAGGGCGCACCCCTGGAGTACCACGTCCGGCTCCTCGAGACCTACCGCGCGATCATGGAGGCCAACGGCCTGTCCAGCCCGCCGGGCTACGGCCTGCCCGGTCCCGGCCGGGCCGTCTTCTCGGTCAGCTCGTTCATGGACAGCCTGCCCGCCGACGACAGCCTGCCCGCCGGCGCCGTGGAGCGGCCGTAGCGGCTCACGTATCTTCCGGGCGACCGACCGAAGCCACCCGACCGGCCCTGGGAGCGAGCCCATGTCCACGGACCCGACCGGCCACGCGGTGCTCCGCGTGGGCGCCGCACTCCGCGCGTGCGAGGATCTCGAGCTCCGTCCCCCGGCCACGGAGGCGGCGGTGGCCGCGTTCGAGCAGCGGATCGGGGTCCGGCTGCCCGCGTCGTACCGCACGTTCGTGCTCGAGGTGGCCGACGGGATCCGGATGGACGACGAGCCCTGGCTCTACGGGCTCGACGACGTGGCGCTCGAGGTCGAGAACGGCCAGGGCGATCCCACCCAGCCGTTCTGGTACGGCGACGCCGAGGCGTCCGCGATGCTCGCGGCCCTCGCCGAGCTCCCGGAGAGCGGGAGCGTCCTGGGTGACGAGCGCCTGGCCACGCTGCAGCGCGGCGGCGACCCGGACGGCTGCCTGACCGTCGCCAACCACGGCGGCAACGACTTCTCGGCCCTCGTGGTCACCGGCGAGCAGGCCGGGTGGGTGTGGCGCACCGGTGAGATCGACGTGCCGGAGACGCGGGAGCTCTACTCGGCCGCCCGGGGCGCGACCCCGCTCGACTTCCTGTCGTGGCTGGACGTGTGGGCGGAGGAGTTCGGCTGATCCGGTGATCCGGTGATGCCCAGCCTCCGGGCGATCTGTTCGAGGGCGGCGAGGTCCTCCGGGGCGAGCCGGTCGATGAAGTGGCGCCGGACCGACTCGAGGTGGGCCGGTGCGGCGTCCTGGAGAGCGTCCAGACCTTGTGCGGTGAGCACGAGGAGGCAGCCCCTGCCGTCGGTCGGGTCCGGCGCGCGCAGCAGGAGACCGCGTGCCTCCATACGGGTCGCGTGCCGGGACAGCCGGCTGCGTGACCAGCCCATCTTGTCGGCCTGCTCCCCCAGGGTGCTGGTGTGCGCGGGGCGCTCCGACAGCGTGCTCAGCACCTCGTAGTCCGGTTCGGAGAGGCCGACCGCGGCCAGGTCGCGGGCCGTGCCGGTCTGGACGGCGACCATCACGCGCAGGAAGGCCCGCCAGGCCCGCTCCTCGTCGGGGTTCAGCCAGCGCACGGCCCCGGCCGGCGACTTCGTTGACATGTAATCAATCTAGCACCTACGCTTCGTTTCCATGTCAACGAAATCGCTGCGTGTTCTCGCGCTGGTGTGCAGCACCCGGCCGGGCGCCCTCGGCCCCGTCGTGGCGCGGTGGCTGATCGACGCGGTCACGCCCCGGGCCGCGGAGCTGGGCGTCGAGCTCGTGCCGGTGGCCCTCGGCGACCTGGAGCTGCCGTTCCTGGACGAGGAGGAACATCCGTCGTCGGGCGTCTACCGCAATGAGCACACCCGTCGGTGGAGCGCGATCGCCGGGGCGGCGGACGGGTTCATCGCGGTCACGCCGGAGTACAACTACGGGATGCCGGCGACGCTGAAGAACGCGCTGGACTACCTCGGCGCCGAGTGGGCGTGGAAGCCGATCGGCTTCGTCAGCTACGGCAACACGTCGGCGGGCACCCGATCCGTCCAGCACGCCAAGCAGGTGGTGACCACGCTGCGCATGATGCCGTTGGGCGCCACGGTCGCGATCCGCATCGGCGACGCGGTGGAGCAGGGGCGGCTGCGGCCGGACGCCGGCCGCGACGCGGCGGGTGTCGTGCTGCTCGACGAGCTGGCGCGGGTCGCCCACGCCCTGCGGCCGATGCGCGAACGCGCGCGGGCCGGGATCGCCTCCGGCCCCGTGCCGGGGTCCTACGCGAGGCGGCTGACCCCGCACGACGCGCCGGAGGTGACGGTGCTGCAGCGGTGCTGCTGGGTGGAGGAGGCGGTGGCCAACGACACCATGGCCATTCCGGCGCTGCACGAGTCGCCGGAGGATGTGCGTGCGTGGCTGGCGAGCTGGCACACCACGGGCATCTGGCTCGACGGTCGGCTGCTGGGCATGGTGCGGACCCGCCGCGACGACACCGACTGGCACCTGGGTCGGCTCGCCGTCGTGCCCGACCTGCGCGGCCGGGGGCTGGGCCGGTGGCTGTTGCGGACCGCCGAGGCCGCCGCCGAGCCGGGTTGCCGCCGCATCGTGTTGTTCACCGGCGCCAAGAGCCTGCGGAACATCAACTTCTACCGGAGCGAGGGCTACCAGCCGGTGTCGCCCGCCGACCAGGACGGAACCATCCGCCTCGCCAAGGACCGTCAGGCGACCGGGAAGTTGTAGTACGTGTCCGGGAACGGCTCGTGGTCGAGGGTGTAGTGCCACCACTCCTTCGGGTAGTTCGTGAAGCCGCCGGCGGACATCAGGTCGACCAGCAGCGCCCGGTTCTTGCGCTGCGCCGCGCCCACGCCCGGCGCCGCCGTGTGCGCCAGCGGGTCGAAGCAGTCGAAGCCCGTGCCCATGTCGACGGTGTCGTCCGGGAACCGCTGCTGCGCCGGCGCGGTGCACGGCACCAGCGGGTCGTCCGCGCGGTACGACGGCTGCTCGCGCGCCGGCATCGCCACCAGCGTCAGGTCGAGCGTGCTGCCCCGGCTGTGCGCGGTGGGCCCGCCGATGTAGCCGTCGTCGAAGAGCGCGGACTTGTCGACCTCCGGGTAGAACTCGCCCTTCATGCGCTGGTCGGCGTCGCCGGACCAGCGGACGAAGTCGTCGACCGCCTGCTGCGGGCGGTAGCAGTCGTACACCTTGAGGCTGTACCCGCGGGCCAGGGCGCTCTGCTGCACGCGGTGCAGGGCATCGGCCGCCTGGCGGGTGAGCAGGCAGCGCGGCCGCAGGTATCCGGTGACCGGCCGGCCGACGAAGTTGTGCGCGGTGGCGTACCGGATGTCGGACAGGATGCTGCCGTCCACATCGGACAGTGCCACGAAGCCCGCCGGTAGCGGCGCGGGCGACACCGACGGCGACGCGGACGGGCTGGGTGGCGGCGCCGGCGATGACGACTCCGCGACGGCGGGTGCCGTAGCGGAGGCGGACGGCGTCGGCGCGGACCGCGCCGGGCCACCACACGCGGCCAGCAGCAGGCCGGCCGTCACGGCGATCAGCAGGCGCACGCCCGGATTATTCGGCGTGCGCGCAGGTCGATGCGGGGCCGGCCGCCGCGCGTGCCACCCGGCGGACCGCCCGAAGTCGGCCGGGACTGCGGCGAGGATGGTAGGACTGGAGCCATGACCGCCGCCGTCACGCTGACCGTCACCACCGGCTGCGCGCCGCCGAGGTCGTCGTGGAGCAGCTCAGGTGGGTGCCCCCGACCGCGCTGGGCACGGACGAGCGGGGCGGGGGCGAGGCATCGATTGACGTCACCCTGTAAGCAATGCGACAGTGGTTTTTCCGGAACGAATCTTGCGAACCCGTTGCCGACTACGACAGCGTTCGTAACCGTCGGTCGCGCACTCACGGGGGGTTCGGCGTGCAGACGATCCAGGCGTACCGGTATGCCGCCGGCCGGGTGCTCGCCAGAGCATGCTGAAGGCAACGGGACTGACCATGACGGTCGAGTTCGTCGTCTCCGCGTGGGGCCTGCCCAGGTGGTCGGTGCGGCAGCTCGTCGAGTCGGCGGCGGCGCTCGCGCTCATCGTGCTCTTTGCGCCCCTGCTGCTGGCGACCGCGCTCGCGGTCAAGGTCACCAGCCGGGGGCCGGTCCTGTTCCGGCAGGAGCGGGTCGGGCTGCGCCGTGCGGTCTTCACGATGTACAAGTTCCGCACGATGGAGGTCGGCAACGACGACACCGAGCATCGCCGGCTGATGCGGGAGCAGCTCACCGCCGACGAGCCGCCGACCGGCGGCGAGCCGGGCCTCTACAAGCTGGCCCGGGACCCGCGGATCACCCGGATCGGGCGGCTGCTGCGCCAGTTCAGCATCGACGAGCTGCCGCAGCTGTGGAACGTGGTGCGGGGCGAGATGGCGCTGGTCGGCCCGCGCCCCTACGTCCCGTGGGAGGTGGAGTGCTTCCCCGCCGGCGTCGAGCGGCGCTTCAGCGTGCGGCCCGGCATGACCGGGCTGTGGCAGGTCAGCGGCCGCAGCACGCTCGACTACCGCACCGCGCTGCAGATCGACGTCGACTACGTCGACCGGCGCTCGCTCTGGCTGGACCTGCGCATCCTGGCCCGCACTGCGGTGGTCGTGTTCGACCGCTCGGCGAGCCGGTGACCCGATGACCCGCCGCCCGCAACACGTCGCCATCGTCGTCGCGAACCTGCCGGCGGAGCGCGACCGCCGGGTCATCCGGGAGAGCCTGAGCCTGGAGGCGCGCGGCTACGAGGTGACGATCATCGCGCCGCGCGGCGACCGGACGCTGCGGACGCTGCCCGGCAGCCGCAACGTGCGGCTGCGGCCGTATCCGATGCTGCTGTACGGCTCGGGCGTCGTCACCTTCGCCGTCGAGTTCGTGTGGTCCTTCGTGTGCGTCGCCGTGCGGCTGGCCGGCGAGGTGCTCCGCGGGCGTGCGCAGGCGGTACAGGTCTGCAACCCGCCCGACGTGTACTGGCCCCTCGCCCTGGTGCTCCGGCTGCTGCGCCGGCCGTGGGTGTTCGACCACCACGACCTGTGCCCGGAGATCCTCGCCACGCGCGGCGGCGGCCCGCCGGGCCTGGCCTACCGGGCCCTGGTCCTGTTCGAGTGGCTGACCCTGCGCACGGCGAGCGCGGTCGTCGCCACCAACGAGTCGTTCCGGGACAACGCGCTGCGCCGCGGTGTGCCGTCCGCGCGGGTGACCGTGGTGCGCAACGGCCCGGCGGCGGACGAGATCGGGCCGGCCTCCCCCCGGGCCGGGAACCGGCACCGGATCGTGTACCTCGGCGTGCTCGGGCCGCAGGACCACGTCGAGGGGGCGGTGCTCGCCGCCGGTGCGCTGACCCGGCTGCGCGGGCGGACCGACTGGTCGATGACCATCGCCGGCGACGGCGAGAGCATGCCCGCGCTGACCAAGCTCGTCGCGGAGCACGGGCTCGGCGACGTCGTGGAGTTCGCTGGCTGGCTGGACGGGCCGGCGGTCGACGACCTCCTGCGCACGGCGACCGTGGCGATCCAGCCCGACCTGCCGACCCGGATGAACGACCTGTCGACGATGGCCAAGACGGTCGAGTACCTCGGGCGCGGCGTGCCCGTGGTCGCGGCCGACCTGACCGAGACCCGGCGCACCGCGGGCGACGCGGCGGTGTACGTGCCGACCGGGGACCCCGCCGAGTTCGCCGCGGCGCTCCACGCGCTGATGGACGACCCGGCCCAGCGCGCCGAGATGAGCGCGTGCGGCCGGCAGCGGTTCACCGACCGGCTCGCCTGGGAGCATCAGGCGACGGCGTATCTTGCCGTCTGGGACCGGCTGCTCGGTTCCCCGGCGGGCCGCCGGCGTGTCCTCTTCCAGCGCCGTCAATCAATTTCGAAAAGTTCCGAAATCCATTCCCGCCGGCGTCCGGAATGACTATCAAGACTCCATGTCGTATGTGGCGCTGACGTTCGACGACGGGCCGAGTCCCGGCACCACCGGGGCGCTGCTCGACGCGTTGCGCGCGGCCGGGGCGAGAGCGACGTTCTTCGACATCGGCGGGAACGCGCAGGCGCATCCGGCCCTCGTGCGGGCCAAGCGGGACGCCGGCATGTGGATCGGCAACCACAGCTGGACCCACCCGCACCTGCCCGGGCTGCCGGCCGGCCGGGTCGCCGCCGAACTGTCCCAGACCCAGGCCCTGCTGGAGCGGCTCACCGGCGCGGCACCGCGGCTGTTCCGCCCGCCGTACGGCGAGACCGACGCCACCGTCCGGGCCGCCGGGGCCCGGCTCGGGCTCACCGAGGTCCTGTGGACGGTGGACACGCGGGACTGGAGCGGTGCGACCACCGACCGGATCGTCGCCGCGGCCGACGAACTGGAGCCGGGTGGCGTGCTGCTCATGCACGACGGCTATCCGGCCACCGTCGCGGCCGTGCCGCGGATCGTGGCGGGGCTGCGCGCCCGGGGGCTGGAGCCGGGCATGATCTGCGCGTCGTCCGGCCGGGCCGTCGGCTTTTCGAAATAAATCCGGATCGGATATCCACCGGAAAATGTTTCGACGAATTCCCATACGTCACTCTTGACGGTTCATATTGTCGCGCAATAGCGTTTCGGGAAACGGTCCGAAACATTTCTACACCCCGCCGTTTTTCTCTTCGCTAGGAGCATCGATGAGATTACGAAGAATGGCCACCGCGTGCGCGTGCGCCGTGGTGGTCGCCGCGTCGCTCGGCAGCGTGTCGGCCTCCGCCCACGGCCCCCGCCCGCCGAAGCCGCAGGACCAGTCGCTGAAGGCGCTCGCCGCGCGGCACAACCTGTACTTCGGCACGGCGGTCGACGTGAACGCGTACGCGGATGCCGGTGACCCGCAGTACAAGACGATGGTCAACCAGCAGTTCAACACGGTCACCGCCGAGAACGCGATGAAGTGGGAGAGCCTCGAGCCGACCCGCGGCGTCTACAACTGGGGCCCGGCCGACGCGTTCGTGGCCGAGGCGATCCGCAACCGCCAGCTGGTCCGCGGCCACGTGCTCACCTGGCACAGCCAGCTCCCGGGATGGCTCACCGCCGGGATCAACGACGGCAGCATCGGCCCCGCCGAGGCCCGTGCCCTGCTCAAGCAGCACATCACCGCGGTCGTGTCGCATTTCAAGGGCAAAATCTGGCAGTGGGACGTGGTGAACGAGGCCGTCAGCGACCCGTGGGAGACGCCGAGCGCGATCCACCTGGGCGGCAACACCGGCTCGTTCAAACAGAAGTGGGCGGACACCCTCGGCCCGGACTACGTGGCGGACGCGTTCCGCTGGGCCCGCGCCGCCGACCCGAAGGCCCTGCTGTTCTACAACGACTACAACCTCGAGGCGTTCGGCGACGGCGGTCCGGGCGACAAGACCCAGTTCGTCTACGACCTGGTCAAGCGCCTGCGCTCCCAGGGCGTCCCGATCGACGGCGTCGGCAGCCAGGGCCACCTGGGGACGCGGTACGGCAACTACGACGTGTTCCAGGCGAGCGAGGCGCTGCAGAAGTTCACCGACCTGGGCCTCGCGGTGGCGTTCACCGAGGTCGACGTCCGCAGCCTGATGAAGAACGCCGACGACCCGGCCGCCGACGCGAACCCGGCCGACGTGGCGTCGCGCGACCAGGCCGCGGCCTTCAACCACTGGGTCCTGCTGCAGGCCTGCCTGATGAACCGCCACTGCCTGTCCTTCACGGTGTGGGGCTTCACCGACAGGTACTCCTGGATCCCCAACTGGTTCAAGAACCCGCCCGAGGGCTCGGGCTGCCTGTGGGACGCCGACTACCAGCCGAAGAAGTCCCTGCGCACGGTCCAGGGAACGCTGCTGGCGTCGACGCCGCTCGCGCGGATCCCGCAGACCCCGCGCCGCTGACGCTCCACCTCCCGGTCCCGGGTCCGGAGGGATGGCCGGACCCGGGACCTCCTCCGCACCCGCCCCGCCGGGTTGGAACTTTCGCTGATATGTCTTCGTCGGCGAAAGTTCCAACCCGGCGGCCTGTTCGGGGCATGTACTCGGACAGGACCGGTCTGAGGGGGCGTGCGTGGTCGACGAAGAGGGGTTCCGCGAGTTCGTGCAGGTGCGGCTGCCGCGGTTGTCGCGGGCCGCGTACCTGCTCGCGGGTGGGCATGCGCAAGCCGAGGACCTGCTGCAGGCAACGCTGATCAAGGCGGCGCTGGGCTGGTCGCGGATCTCCGAGGCCCAGGATCCCGAGGCCTACGTCCGCCGGATTCTGTACCACGAGCACGTGCGCACCTGGCGCCGACGACGATGGCGTGAGCACTCCACCGCGACCCCGCCCGAGCGGGCCCACGAGGACGGGACGAATCAGACGGTACTGCGGCTGGTCCTGCAACAGGCGCTGGCGAGGCTCACGCCGAGGCAACGGGCGGTCGTCATCCTGCGGTACTTCGAAGACCTCTCCGAGGCCCAGACCGCGCAGGTCATGAGTGTGTCGGTCGGCACCGTCAAGAGCCAGACCAGCCACGCCCTGGCCCGGCTGCGCAAGCTCGCGCCCGAGCTGGCGGACCACGTGCGGGAGTCCATGGAGGTGGGATCGTGACCCGGCTGTCGGAGATCCTCGACGAGCTCGCGGACCAGGCGAAGGTGTACGACGTCACCGATCAGTCCGTGCGGGCCGCCCGACGGCGCCACCGGCAGCGCTTCGGCATGAAGACCGCAGTCCGCGTCACCGCCGCGGTGTGCCTGATCGCCGTGGTGGCGGCGATCCTCCCGCTGTCCTTCAGCGGCGGCACGGGCGTGCCCGAGGCCGGGCCCGGCCGGCTGGACGGCGAACCGGCCGCGCTGGTCCGGCCGCTGCTCGACGCGCCGACCCGCGGCTCGCTGGCCGGCGACCGGGCCTATCTCGACGCCGTGCTCGCCCGGATCACCGGCGACCCCGAGCGGTACGGGCTCCCCGACGACCGGGCGCGGCTGCGCATCCTGTTCGCGGGCGACGTGCCCGGCAAGCGGCGGCTCGTCATCGTCGCGGGGTTCACCGCCCAGCCGCGGAAGGTCGAGCTCACCGGGTCGCGGGGGGCCTCGGCCCGGCGGCTGGACCTGACCGGCTGGTCGGACCTCGAGGAGCCGATCGTGCGGACCGAGTGGCGCGGTGAGCGGCTCGACACCGGGTACGCGCTGGTATTCGGGCCGGCGGGGTACGACGTGTGGGTGTCGGAGCGGCCCCGGTATCTGGCCGACGGGACGGTCGGGCGGGACTGGCGGCCGGAGCCGGCCGGCTACGTCCTGCGCGATGTCGCCGACATGCCGGCCGGGCTGCGGGTGCGGATGAGCCGCGGGGAGACGGTGCTGTACGAGGGGCCGGTCGCCGCGGTGGGCGCGAAGCGGACCGGCGCCGTCGATCCCGCACCGCTCTACGGCCGTGGCACGCCGGCGCCGACCGCCGCCGGGAGCGCCGCCGACGCGCTCGCGTACCAGTTCGGGCTCACCGGGCCGGACGTGCACTACGTGGTGCTGTGGAGCGACGCGTTCGAGGTCGACGACCCCAACGGCACCGGCACCGGCATGGGGCAGATCGCGACCGTGATGGCGGTGACCGCCGACGGAGGCGGCCCGTACATCACGATCGCCACCGACGCGAGCCCGCAGCCCAACGCGCGGAACCATCCGACCGGCGAGGGCGTGGCCGGCGACCCGGCGAAGGCGCTCATCGCGATGCGGCTGCCGCACTTCACCGCCGAGGCGTCCGACGCGCTGCAGATCATCGGGCCGCCGGCGGCGAGCCGGGCCGAGATCCGGCAGGGCGACACCGTGGTCACGACCACGCCACTGGACGACGGCGTGGGCCGGGTCGAGCTCCCGGGCCCGGCGGACGTCACGGTGCGCGTCTACGACGAGCACGGCGCGGTGCTCGCCGAGCGGGCCTTCGCCGACGTCGGTGCCACGCCGGCCGGCTCCGTCGAACCCGAGCTGAAGGGCTGGAAGTGAGCCCGGCGGCCCGGCCCCCGCGCCGGGGACCGGGCCGCCGATGCCCGGTCCCCGGAGCCTGTGCGGGGTCCTGCTCAGCCCTTGACGGAGCCGGTCAGGCCACCCACGATGTGGCGCTCGGCGAAGACGAAGAAGCCGATCGCCGGGATCATCGAGGCCGCCGTGTAGGCGAGGATCTTCGCCGTGTCCTGGGAGAACTGGCTCTGGAACGCCGCCACGCCCAGCGGGAGCGTGAAGTTGTCCGGGTTGCTCAGCACCAGCAGCGGCAGCAGGTAGGCGTTCCAGCTCGTCACGAACGCCAGGATGCCCACCGTCGTCAGCGCCGGGCGGCTCAGCGGGATCAGGATCCGCCAGAAGAACCCCAGGCGGCTCGCCCCGTCCATCGCCGCCGCGTCCTCCAGCTCGCCCGGGATGGCGGCCATGAACGGGCGGAGGATGACGATCGTGATCGGCAGCGCGAACGCGGCCTGCGGCAGCGCCACGCCCAGCGAGGTCTCCAGCAGGCCGAGCTCCCGCAGCAACAGGTAGAGCGGGAGCGCGGCCGCGGTCACCGGGAACAGCAGGCCGATCGTGAAGAGGGTGTAGAGGCCCTCGCGGCCCTTGAAGCTGTACCGCGACAGCGCGAACGCCGCCATCGAGCCCACCACGAGCGTCAGGCCGGTCGCGATGACCGCGATGACGGCGCTGTTGCCCATCGCGTTCCAGAACACCTCGGACGTGAACACGTCCGTGAAGTTCGACAGCACCCACGGGTCGGGCCAGCCGGCCGGGGCGTTGTTGATCTGCGCGTTGGTCCGGAACCCGCCGAGGATCGTGAACAGCAGCGGGATGACCGTCACGCCGACGACGAGGATCACCGTGAGGTACGTGAACGGGGTGCCGAGCGTCAGTGCGGCGGCGCGTCTCTTGGGCATGTCACCCCACCATCCGGGTCAGCGCGCCGTCGGTGTCGCGGCGCAGCGCGAAGCGCTGATAGATCAGCGCGAAGATGAAGCACACGACGAAGAGGACGACCGCGACGGCGCTGCCGAAGCCGAACTCGTACCGGTTGAAGCCGTGGTCGAGCAGGTAGGTGGCCATGGTCGCCGAGGCGCTGGCCGGCCCGCCGAGCGTCATGATCCACACGATGTCGAAGAGCTGGAGCGACCCGATGATGGACAGGAAGATCCAGATCCGGATCGTCGGGCCGAGCAGCGGCAGCACGATGCTGCGCGTGGTCTGCCAGGCGGAGGCGCCGTCGGTGGCGGCGGCCTCCCGCAGCTCGGCCGGGATGCTCTGCAGGCCGGCGAGCAGCAGGATGATGCCGAAGCCGATGTACTTCCAGGTGATCACGACGAACAGCGTGTAGAGCACGAGGTCCCCGTCGGCGAGCCACTCCTGGATCAGCCCGCCCAGTCCCACGGCTTTGAACGCCTGGTCGACGAAGCCGCCCGGCTGCAGCATCAGCAGCCACACCACCGCGGTCACCGCCTCGGACAGCACGTACGGCATGAAGACGACCAGCCGCAGCACCGCCCGCCCGCGGATCTTCCGGTTGAGCAGCAGGGCCAGCCCGATCGACAGCGGCAGCTGCACGGCGACCGACAAAGCCGCGATGATGATGTTGTGCCACAGCGCGCTGCGGAAGACCTCGTCCTCCAGCACCCGCCGGTAGTTGCCGAAGCCGTACGGCGTGCGCGGGCTGAAGCCCGTCCACTTGTAGAAGCTGTAGTAGATCGCCACCGCGATCGGCAGCAGCACGAACCCGACGAAGAGCACCAGCGCCGGGGTCAGCAGCAGCGCCAGCTCCAGGCGCTTGCCGCTGCGGCGCGGACCGCGGGCCGGCCGCGAGACCTCGCGGCCGGCCGTGGTGTCGTCGGGGCCCGCCGAGACGGCGGGGTCACCCACTCTGGTCATTTGTTCGCTACGGCCTTGTTGAACGCGTCGACGATCCCCTGCGGGCTGCCCTTGCCGGCGAAGAAGTCGGCGATGGCGTCGTTGAGGGCCTGACCGACGCTGGTGGGCAGGGCCTGGTCGAAGTACACCTGGATGTAGGGCGCCTTGTTGAGGGCCTCCTGCACCGTCTTGAGCGACGGGTCCTGGATCGCGGAGATGGCGGCCGGGTTCGCCGGCAGCGTCGCCGTGTTCGTCGTGACCAGCTTCGTCTGCACCTCGGTGCTGGCGATGTACTTCAGGAAGTCGGCACAGGCCGCCCCGCCCTTGACGCTGCAGGAGAAGCCGTCGCCGCCGCCGAGCGCGGTGCCCGCGGTGCCCTTGCCGCCCTCGACCTCGGGGAACGGGAACCAGCTGAGCTTCTTGGCGAAGTCCTTGTCCTCGGTGAGCGGGATCATCGTGGGCAGTTCCCAGTCACCCTGCAGCTCCATCGCGGCCTTGCCGTTGGCGACCAGTCCGGCCGAGCTGCCGGCACCCTGCTGGGCGGGGGTGCCGAGGAAGGCGTCCTGGAACGGCTTGGTGTCGATGAACTTCTTCAGGTCCTCGCCGGCCTTCACGAAGCACGCGTCGTCCATCTTCAGGCTCTTGACGGTGTTCTTGAGGACGTCGAGCGAGCACTCGCGGATCGCGAAGTACGACCACCAGAACGCGTCCGGCCACTTGTCCTTGCCGCCGAGGGAGATCGGGGTGATGCCCTTGGCCTTGAGCTTGGTGACCGCGTCGTTGAGCTCGGTCATCGTCTTCGGCGGGGCGGAGATGCCGGCCTGCTCGAAGAGGTCCTTGCGGTACCAGAACCCGACGACGTGCAGGTCGTAGGGGATGCCGTACTGCTTGCCGTCGACCGCCCAGCCCTGGGCGGACGCACCCATGGAGCTGATCCAGTCCTTGGTGTCGGCGCTCATGTCGTAGAGCTTGCCCGACTCGACCTGCGTGGCCAGGGCGCCGCCGCCCCACTGCTGGAAGATGTTCGGCGGGGTCGGCGACTGCAGCGCCACCGAGATCTTCGTCTTCAGGGCCTCGTTCTGCGTCGGCTCCACCTGGAACTTCACGTTCGGGTGGGCCTTGGTGTACTCGTCTGCGATGGACTGCCAGACGCTCTTGCCGGGGTCCTGGGCGCCGTTGTGCCACCAGGTCAGGGTGACGGGCGCGTTCGGGTCACTGGAACTGGGTTCGTCGTCGCCGCATGCGGTGAGGGAGGGCAGCGCCATCGTCAATGCGATGGCGATCGTTGCCAGCCTCCGTGGGGTGCTCAGGCGGACGTTCAAAGTGATCATCTCCTGACGGGGGCGGGGCGAGCTATGCGCTCGGCCCTCGATGCCGCCAGAGTCTCCGCCTTAGTTACAACTCTTGTCAATCGTTGTTGATAACGTTATCGGAAGCTATTGTGCCCTCGTGAAACCCAGTTCCCGCGTCACCATCCGGGACGTCGCGGTCGCCGCCGGCGTCTCGGTCGCCACGGTGTCCAAGGTGCTCAACGCCCGTTACGGCGTGTCCGCGACCACCAGCGCCCACGTGCAGAGCGTCATCCGCGAGCTGGGCTACGAGGCCAGCCTCGTCGCGCAGAGCCTGCGAAACCACCGCACGAACGTCATCGGCATCCTGGTCGCCGACCTGGAGCCGTTCAGCACCGAGCTGCTCAAGGGCGCGGCGAAGGCGATCAAGGGCACCGGCTACGAGCTCGTCGTGTACTCGGCGGGCGGCCGGTCCAGCGACCACGCGGGCTGGGAACAGCGCTACCTCTCCCGGCTGTCGGGCACCCTCATCGACGGCGCCGTCCTGGTCACCCCGACGGTCGTCGACGTCGACTACGGCACCGCCGTCGTCGCCGTCGACCCGCACGCCGGCCCGAGCGGGATGCCCACGGTCGACTCCGACAACCTGCTCGGCGCGCGGCTGGGCACCCAGCACCTGCTCGACCTCGGGCACCGGCGCATCGCGATGCTCAGCGGCCGGCCCGACCTGGAGTCGGCGAAGCTGCGCGAGCAGGGCTACACCGACGCGCTGCGCGCGGCCGGGGTACCCGTCGACCCGGCCCTCATCCAGGTCGGCAACTACGACCCGGACGCCTCCGCGGAAGCCGCCCGGCGGCTGCTCGACGGACCCGACCGGCCCACCGCGATCTTCGCGGCCAACGACATCTCGGCCATCGCGGCGATCGAGGTCGCGAACGGCATGGGCCTGCGGGTCCCGGAGGACCTGTCGGTGGTCGGGTTCGACAACGTCCCTGAGGCGGCCCTCGCCACGCCGGCCCTCACGACCGTCGAGCAGCCCATCCACGAGATGGGCCACCGCGCCATCGACCTGCTCATCCAGCTGATGCGCGGCGAGCCGGTCGAGCAGACGCACGTCCGCCTCACCACGAGCCTCGTGGTGCGGCAGTCCACCAGGGCAATTGGAGCAAACGCGTGACACTTGACAGCGGCGTCGCCGCCGGGACCTGGCGGGACGCGTCGGCGCCCGTCGCGGTGCGGGTGGCGGACCTCATGGCCCGGATGACGCTGCGCGAGAAGGTGGCGCAGATGTACGGGATCTGGCTGAACATCGACGAGACCGCGGGGGAGGTCGCGCCGCACCAGCACGACCAGGCCGCCGAGCCGGTCGACTGGCCGGAGCTCATCCGCGACGGCCTCGGCCAGGTCACGCGGACCTACGGCACGATCCCGATCGCGCCCGCCGACGGCGCCGCCCGGGTCGCCCGCCTCCAGCGCGAGATCGTCGCCGCCGGCCGCTTCGGCATCCCGGCGGTCATGCACGAGGAGGTCCTCACCGGCCTCGCGGCCTGGCAGGCCACCATCTACCCCGGCCCGCTGTCCTGGGGCGCCAGCTTCGACCCGGCGCTCGTCGAGGAGATGGGCGCCCGGATCGGCGCGACCATGCGCCGCCTCGGCATCCACCAGGGCCTCGCGCCGGTCCTCGACGTCGCCCGCGACCTGCGCTGGGGCCGGGTCGAGGAGACCATCGGCGAGGACCCGCACCTGGTCGGCACGATCGGCAGCGCGTACGTGCGGGGAATGCAGTCCGCCGGGGTCGTCGCCACGCTCAAGCACTTCGCCGGGTACTCCGCCTCGCGCGCCGGGCGCAACCTCGCGCCCGTCTCCATCGGCCCGCGCGAGCTCACCGACGTGCTGCTGCCGCCGTTCGAGATGGCGCTGCGGGCCGGCGCCCGCTCGGTGATGAACAGCTACACCGACAACGACGGCGTCCCCGTCGCCGCCGACCGGACCGTCCTCACCGGACTGCTCCGCGACGAGCTCGGCTTCGGCGGTACCGTCGTCTCGGACTACTTCTCGATCGCGTTCCTGCAGACCCTGCACGGCGTCGCCGGCAGCCGCGCCGACGCCGGTGCCCAGGCCGTGCTCGCCGGCATCGACGTCGAGCTGCCCGGGCTCAACTGCTACGGCGCGCCCCTGCTGGAGGCGGTCGAGGCCGGCGACGTCGACGAGGCCCTCGTCGACCGGGCGGTGGCCCGCATCCTGACCCAGAAGTGCGAGCTCGGCCTGCTCGACCAGGACTGGCGGCCCGAGCCGCCGGTCCTGGACACCGGCGACTTCGACGTCGACGACCCGGCCTCGCGCGACCTCGCCCGGCGCCTCGCCGAGCGCGCTGTGGTCCTGCTGCGCAACGAGCCGGTCGGTGACGCGCCGGTGCTGCCGCTGCGCCCCGGCGCCCGGCTCGCCGTCGTCGGCCCCGGCGCCGCGGACGCCGGGATGCACCTGGGCTGCTACTCGTTCCCGCGGCACGTGCTCGTCCACCACCCCGGCGTGCCGGCCGGCGTCGACCTGCCGTCCATCGTGGACAGCCTGCGCGACGGCCACGACGTCATCCACGCGCTGGGCTGCCCGGTGCTGGGCGGCGACGACGCCGGCATCGCCGCCGCGGTCACCGCTGCCGCCTCCGCGGACGTGTGCGTGGCGGTCCTCGGCGACCTGGCCGGCCTGTTCGGCACCGGTACCTCGGGCGAGGGCTGCGACGCCGCCGACCTGCGCCTGCCGGGCCGCCAGGAGGAGCTCCTCGAGGCGCTGCTCGGCACCGGCACGCCGGTCGTGCTCGTGCTGCTGGCCGGCCGGCCCTACGAGCTGTCCCGGCAGGTCGACCGGCTCGCCGCGGTCGTCTGCGCGTTCTTCCCCGGCGAGGAGGGCGGCACCGCCGTCGCCGGCGTGCTCACCGGCCGGGTCAACCCGTCCGGCCGGCTGCCGGTCAGCTTCCCGGCGGCGGGCGCCAGCCAGCCGTCGACGTACCTGGCCGCGCCCCTCGCCCGCCGCAGCGAAGTGAGCACGGTCGACCCGACGCCGGTGTTCCCGTTCGGCCACGGCCTGTCGTACGCGAGCGCCGAGTGGGGCGAGGTCGTCCTCGACGCGCCCGGCGGCTGGCCGACCGACGGCGCCGTCGAGCTGACGGTCCCGCTGTGGAACCCGACCGACCGCGAGACGAGCACGGTGGTCCAGGTGTACCTCCACGACCCGGTCGCCGAGGTCGCCCGCCCGGTGGTGCAGCTGCTGGCCGCGCCGCGGGTCGACCTGGCCCCGGGCGAGCGCCGGACGGTCGTGGTCGGCCTGCACGCCGACCTGCTGTCCTACCCGGGCCGCTCCGGCCACCGCCTGGTCGAGCCGGGCGAGGTCGAGCTGCGCATCGGCGCGTCGAGCGCCGACGTCCACGCGACGCTGAAGGTGGACGTGGTGGGCCCCCGCCGCAAGGTAGGCGCCGACCGCCACCTGACCCCGGAGATCACGCTGATCGGTTAGCCCACCCCACCCCACCGCCCACGCGATCTTGGAGCCGCGGTCCCGTCTTTACTGCGATATTTCCGGTAAATCGGGCGCCGCAACTCCAAGATCGCGCGGGCGGGTCCGCGCGTGGCGGGCGCCGCCAGGGGGTCAGGTGGCGGTGCAGGTCGGGGTCAGCGTGCCTGCCGTGCCGGTCGACTGGAAGCCGAACTCGGTGACCTGGCCCGCGTTGATCTTTCCGTTGTAGGACACGTTCGTGAACGTGACCGCGCCGGTGCTTGCGCTGCGGTTGGTGTTCCAGGCGTTGCTGATGGTCGCGCCGGACGGCAGGGTCAGCCGCACCGACCATGAGTTCGTGCCGGACGTACCGGCGGTGACCCGGACCGTGGCGACGAACCCGCCCTGCCACTGGTTGATCGAGACGGTGGCGGTGCAGCCGGCGGTGCCGGGGTTCGGGTTGGACGGCGAGGGCGACGAGGGGGTCGACGGCGACGGCGACGAGGAGGACGGCGGGGGCGAGGTCGGGCCGCTACCGGTCAGGCCGAAGAACGCGATCGCCATCGCGGCCTGCCCGGCGAGCGGCAGCGAGTGCCCGACGCCCGCGATGCTGATCGCCTCGACCGGCGCCTGCGCGCTCGCGTTGCCGTAGCGGGTGCGGGTCCAGTTCGCCTGCGGCGAGTCGGTGGACACCGGTGTCTGGCCGACGCCGAGCACGTTGGTCCACTGCTCGATCTCCTCGTTGAAGTTCGGGTAGGCGAGCGTCGTGTCCGTCGTGCCGTGCCACACCTGCATCCGCGGGCGCGCACCGGTGTAGCCCGGGTACGCCGCCCGGACCAGGTCGCCCCACTGCTGCGGGGTCATGTTGCGCTGGCCGCTGGAGCACTGGCTGTTCCACGACGAGCCGTCGGTGGTGGCGAAGCAGCCGAACGGCACCCCCATGAACGCGGCGCCGGCCTTGAACACGTCGGGGTAGTCGCCGAGCAGCACGTTCGTCATCATGCCGCCGGACGACGCGCCGGTGACGTACACCCGGTTCGGGTCGGCGTTGTTGTTCTGCAGGACGTAGTTGACCATCGACATGATCCCGACCGGGTCGCTGCCGCCGCCGCGGCGCAGTGCCTGCGGGGAGGAGACGTCGAAGCAGCTCCCGCTGCGGGTCGCCGACGGGTAGACGACGATGAACCCGTAGCGGTCCGCGAGCGAGGCGAACTCGGTGCCCGAGTAGAACGCCGGGCCCGAGCCGGTGCAGTAGTGCACGGCCACCACGACGGCCGGCCGGGCGGCCACGGTGTTCGGCACGTAGAGGTGCATCCGCAGGCCGGAGGGGTTGGTGCCGAAGTTGGTGACCTCGGTCAGGGTCGCGGCCTGCGCCGGTGACGCGAGCAGGGTGATGCCGGTGACGGCCAGCACGAGGGCGGCCAGCCCGGCGAGGAGGCGGTTGCGGTTCATGCCCAACACCTTGGCCCGACCGCAATGGACATTGATGAGTTTCGAAAACTTCACGTACTCTGAGCTGGGTTTTCGAACGGAAATCGTGAAACTTTCAATTACTGTCGGGAAATGTCTCATTTTCGCAAAGCACCAGCCGGGTGGCCAATTCGGGGTGGCCTGAACGGTGATGACAGCCGTCCATGGCAGCCAGCATGATCGATGCGTGCCGGTCCCGTCACCTACCGAGCAGCCCCTCGTCCCGCTGACCCGCCTGGTCTCCGTCCCCGTGCGGTTCCAGGGCTGGCGGGCCGCGACCGGTCCGCTGACCGTCGGTCAGCTCAACATCGCCCGGTGGCTGGCCGACGCGCCGCACGCCCCGGCCGCGCTGCTCGACCAGGTCTTCGGCATCCCGCCCGGGACCCGGGTCGCCGACGTCGCCGAGTGCTTCGGCGTGCTGCTGTGCCGCCACGAGGGCCTGCGCAGCCGGTACGTGCCGGGGGAGCCGGGCGAGCAGCGCGTGCTCACCGCCGGCGAGCTGCAGATGGCCGTCTACGAGGCCGGCGACGGCGAGCCCGCCGAGCGCGTCGCCGCCCGGATCGTCGAGCTGACCCGCGCCGAGCCGCTCGACGTGAAGGTGGACCCGCCGGTGCGCCTGGCCGTCGCGATCCGCCACGGCATCGTGCTGACGGCGGTCGCCGTCTACTCGCACCTGGCCGTCGACTTCCAGGCCCTGGTGGTGCTCGACCACGAGTTCGCCGAGATGATCCGCGAGCCGAAGGCCCGGGTCCTCGGCGAGGCCCGCCAGCAGCCGCTCGACCGGGCCACCGTGGAGCGCCAGCCGGGCAAGCGGCGCCGCCTCGACCAGGCGCTGCGGTACTGGAGCCGCCATCTCGCCGCCGCGCCGGTCCACCTCTACGCGAAGCCGCGGGTGCACCACGCCACCGGCTCGGGCGCCTGCGGCATGACGTCGGAGAGGGCCGCCCGAGCCCTCGACCGGATCGCCGCGCGCACCCAGGTCAGCCGGCCCACCATCGTGCTCGCGGCGCTGAGCGTCCTGCTGTCGCACCGCACCGGCTACGGCACCTGCCAGTTCGTCATGCTGTCGGCGAACCGCTTCGAGTCGAGCCTCCAGCGGTACGTCGGCACGCTCGCCCAGTCGACCTACGTCTCCGTCGAGGTCGGCGACGCCGGCTTCGACGAGCTCGTGCGCCGCTGCTTCGGCGCCGTCCTGCAGGCCGGCCTGCACGGGGCGTACGACGTGTACCGCCAGCACGACCACGCCGCCTGGGTCGCGACCGAGCGGGGCGTCGCGCCGTCGTTCGAGCCGCTGTTCAACAGCGTCGTCGTCGACACGCGCGGCTTCGATCCCGTGCCGTACTCCGGTACCGCTGCCGAAACCCACCTGGAGTGGGCCGACCTCCCGCCGACCGACATCCTGCTCCGCTTCGACCTCGGCCGGGTCGAGGGCGCGCTGGTCGCCCGCGTGTGGAGCGGCGACACCGGCCGGGTCACCCCCGACGAGGCCCGCGACCTGCTGCTGGCCCTGGAGCGCCTGCTGGTCGCGGCCGCGGACGGCGACCTCGGCCACGATGCCGCGGTGACGGTCACCGGCCTGGCGCCGATCGAGCGCCCGCCGGGATGGCTGCTCGTCGACAACTGCTGGGTCGACCTGGCCGACATCCAGTGCCTGCTCGACGAGGCGCTCGCCCCGGCCGTCTCCCGCGTCTTCGCCGACGCGGCCGGCGACCCGCTCGTCGCCTACGTCGCCGGCGACGTGTCGACCCCGGCCGAGGTGCACCGCCGCTGCCTCGCCCGCCTGCCCGGCCGGCACGCGGCGATGACGCCCCGGCGGTACGTCATCTGCCAGCGCGCCCCGGAGAATGTGGCGAGCCTGGAGGCGTGGCGCGACCAGCCGATCCTGGCGTCGGGCACCGGCCGCAAGTAAGGCGAGTCTTAAGCGTTGCTTTGGTCGGCGTGCGCTGCCCGCCGTCTTCGTTACGATCCGGCCCGTGCTGGACTCTGTGGAACCCACGCCCTGGTGGCGACTGCGGCGCACCTGGCTGATCGCCGGCGCGGGCGCCGTGGTGGCCGCGACGGCAACCGTCGCGCTGGTCGCGCAGTCCTCGGGTGCCGCGTGCGCGGCCGCGGCGGCGACGACGGGCCAGGCCACCTACTACGCGGCCGACGGCGGCGGCAACTGCTCGTTCGACCAGGTGTCCAACCCCCTCGTCGTCGCGCTGGGCAACGCGGAGTACAAGGCCGGCGCCGCCTGCGGCGGTTACCTGGACGTGAAGGGCCCGAAGGGCACGGTGCGGGTCAAGGTCACCGACCGCTGCCCGGAGTGCCCGGCCGGCCACATCGACCTGAGCAAGCAGGCGTTCGCCAAGATCGGCGACGTGAGCGCGGGCGTGATCAAGGTGACGTACACCCCGGTCACGAGCGCCTCGGTACCCGGCCCGATGTCGGTCCGCGTGAAGGAGGGCTCGTCCCGCTACTGGCTGGCGCTGCGGCTGGACAACGTGGGCAACCCGACGTCCACTGTGGAGCTCCAGCAGTCCGGCGCCTGGAAGGCGCTGACCCACACGGAGTACAACTACTGGATCGCCCAGAACGGCGCCGGCCCCGGCCCGTTCACGGTCCGCGTCACCGATTCGGCCGGCCGCCGCACGACGCTGACGGGCGTCACCCTGACCCCGGGCACGGTCCAGCGCCCGGGCGCCACGGGCGGCGGCACGGTGGCCCCGAAGACCACGGCGGCCTCCCCGAAGCCGGCCGCATCGTCGGCGGCCCCGCCGTCCACTGCCCCATCGACCCTGGTCGCCGACTCACCGGCGGCCGAGTCACCGGCCACGGACACCCCATCGGCGGCGTTCGCCGGCTCCCGCTGCTGACGCCGGTCGCGCCGCGGTGCGACGTTCGCGGCCGCTCAGTCGAGACAGAACTCGTTGCCCTCGACGTCCTGCATCACCAGGCACGACTCGTTGAACTCGTCGGCAACCAGGAGCCGCACGCGTGCCGCGCCGAGCGCGACCAGCCGTGCGCACTCGGCCTCGAGCGCGGCCACCCGCTCCGCACCGACCAGCCCGGTGCCGACCCGCACGTCGAGATGCACCCGGTTCTTGACGACCTTGCCTTCGGGAACGCGCTGGAAGTACAGCCGCGGACCCACCCCCGAGGGATCACCGCACGCGAACGACGCACCCTGACGCTCCGCCGGCAGCGTGCGATCGTAGTCGCCCCAGGTGGCGAACCCCTCCGGTGGCGGCGGCACGACGTACCCCAGCACCTCGCACCAGAACCGAGCGACACGCTCCGGCTCCGCACAGTCGAAGGTGACCTGGACCTGCTTGACCGACGCCATCGGTACACCATAAAGGCGTGATCTTCCGCCGCCTCCACGGGCCCGCCCCTGGCCAGGCCCGACGGTGACCGCGGCGGCTGTTCGCCGGCAGCGCAGCCGGCGGGGCTGCGGGGGCCGCGTGCGTGGCGGAGGCTGGGAGGATGCGAGTTGCGGTGCTTGCCGACATCCATGGAAACCTCCCGGCCCTCGAAGCCGTCCTCCGTGAGGTCGAGGACAGCGGGGTGGACCACGTCGTGCTGCTGGGCGACATCGCCGGTGGGCCGATGCCCGCGCAGACCCTCGACCTCCTGGCTTCCCTCGGAGACAAGGCGATCTGGATCCACGGCAACGGTGAGCGGGAACTCCTTGCCGGGCTCGACGGCGAGGTGCTGCCCGGGCCGGCCGGCGACACCGTGGCGGCGTGTGTCCCGCTGCTCGACCAGCGGCACCGCGACCTGATGACCGCCCTGCCGATGACCGTCACGCTCGACATCGACGGTCTGGGGCCCGCCCTGTTCTGTCATGCCACGCCCCGGCGGGACGACGAGTTCGTCCTCGTCGACTCGCCGATCGCGCGCTGGGAGCAGGTGCTGCGGGGCGTGACCGAGCAGGTCGTCGTCTGCGGGCACACCCACATGCCGTTCGATCGTCTGGTCGACCGGCGCCGGGTGGTCAACCCGGGCAGCGTCGGCATGGCATACGGGCCTCCCGGTGCCTACTGGGCCGTCCTCGGACCGGCCGTCGAGCTGCGGCGGACGGCGTACGACGTCCATGCCGCCGCGCAGCGGATCGTCGACAGTGGTTATCCGGATGCCGCCGGCTGGGCCGAGGCGTACGTCCTGCGGCCCTACGGTGACGTGGCAGCGCTCGAGGCGTTCACGGCGATCGTCGCCGCGGAGACGGACGCCCCGGCGGCGCACCGGCCCTGACGCATCGCTGCTGATGCGGCACGGCCGGTGCGACGCACCGGGCGAGGTCAGCGGGTCGCGGCGAGGACCAGGTTGAAGCCCGTGTCCGCGGCCACCCGCGCGTCCGCGAAGCCGGCCTCCTCCAGCAGGCGCACGCGGTGGGCCGGGCCGCCGGCCGTGCCCAGGCCGTACGCGCCGGGCTGGGCGAGGGAGTTCGGCGTGCAGAGGGACACCGACGAGCCGTACGCGAGCACCAGCTGCGGGTTCCCGATCCCGTCCTCCAGGCGGTCGACCGACCACGGCTCGACCGCCACCAGGATGCCGCCGGGGCGCAGCAGCGAACGGGCGTGCACCAGCGCCGCGAGCGGGTCGCCCAGGTCGTGCAGGGCGTCGAAGAAGAACACCACGTCGTACGCGCCGAGCGTGCCGGCGGCGGTCGCGTCGCCGACCTGGAAGGTCACGTTCGGCGGGTTGCCGGCCTCGACGGCGCGGGCGCGGGCCGTGACGACCGACGGGGCGTGGAAGTCGAAGCCGTCGAAGCTCGACGCCGGCCACGCCTGGGCCATGAGCAGCGTCGCCGCGCCGTGGCCGCAGCCGATGTCGGCGACCCGGGCGCCGGCCTCCAGCAGCGCGGTCAGGCCGTCGACCGCCGGGACCCAGACCTGGGCGAGCTGGTGGCGGTACGCCGTGTGGAAGAACCGCTCGATGCCGTGGTGCACCGAGTGCGGGTACTCGCCGTAGCCGATGCCGCCGTCGCCGCGCATCGCGGCCTCCAGGCGGTCGAGGATGAGGAACTGCCCGGCCACGATCTCGGCGGCGCCGACCAGGTAGGCCGGCGACTCGGGGACCGAGAGCACCATCGCGTGCTCGGCCGGCAGCTCGTAGGTGCCGGCTGCCGGGTCGTACCGGACGTACGACGCGACCGCCTGCACGGCGAGCCACTCGCGGACGAGCCGCGGGTTGAGGCCGGTCTGCGCGGCCAGCTTGTCGGCGGTGACCGGGCCGGCGGCGGCGAGCGCGCGGTACAGCCCGAGGCGGTCGCCCGCCACCACCATCGAGGTCGTGGCGGCGCCGGCCAGGTCCTGCTGCAGGCGGCCGGCGAAGGCCTGGACCGCCTCGAGGTCAAGGTCAGGAGTTGTCATGCGGCAAGCCTGCGGCGCCGCGCCTGCCGGTCGCTGACTGCGCGCTTGCCGCCGCCAGCACGTCCAGGGCAAGCGCGACCGCCTCCGTGCGCGGCAGCGGCGCCCGCGGCGCCTGCTCGCCGATCGCCGACCAGAGTTCCTCCTGGTGCAGGCGCTCCGGTGGCAGTACCGCCGGCGCCAAAGGATCGACGTCGGCCGAAGCCAGGAGGCGGGCCGCGCTCGCCGCGTCGCCGAGGTCGAGCAGCAGCTCGGCGGTGAGCCGCAGCAGCACCCACAGCTGCGGCCACATCCCGGTCTGCCGCAGGCTCTCCAGGGTGTCGCGGCAGGCGAGCACCGCGTCGTCCGTGCGGCGCAGCCGGATGAGCACCGCCGCCCGGCCGATCGCCGCGATCTCCTGGGTGTACCGGTGGCCGTGGCCCTCCGCGCGCCGGGTGGCCCTGGCGAACCACTCCAGCGCGGTCTGCGGGTCGGTCGCGGCGGCCAGCTCGCCGTGCGTGTAGGCGACGAACCCGTCGAGCGCACCGACCCGGTCGACGAGCGCCGCGTGGGCGGCCAGCCGGGCCTGCGCCGCGGCCGGGTCGCCGTTGTACAGGTGGGTCAGCGCCCCGCAGCAGACCGCGTTGGCCGCGGCGACCTCCGGCAGGTGCGGCTCGGTGAGCAGCGCGTCGACGTCGCGCTGCACGGCCTCGGACGCGCCGTCGAACATGTGGGTGACCATCAGGAAGTACCCCGCCACCCAGCGCAGCGGCTCGTCCGCCGGCAGCCCGCCGAGCGCGCCGGCGAGCAGCCCCTCGGCCCGGGTGCCGTCGCCCTGCAGCCAGGTCGCGGCGCCGGCCGCGGCCAGGCACCGCGCCCGGTCCCCGGCCGGCACGTCGTCGGGGACCATGGCGAGCCGGTCGAGCTGCGCGAGGAGCCCCAGGTCGGGGTGGTTCATCATGGCGTACGCCGTGGGCAGCCCGATCCGGCCGGCCTGCGCCCACCGCCCCGTGTCGACGAGGAACGCGAGCGCCTCGCGCAGGTTCGCGAGGTCGGCCCGGAGCGCCGGCGCGGCGAGCGGCGACCGGCCCGCCTGCAGCTCGTAGCAGTGGGCGGCGTGCGCGGTCATCCAGGACGCGTGCATCACGCGGGCCGCATCGGGGTCGGGCAGGTGCCCCAGCCCGACGCGACGCATGGTCTCCAGCAGCCGGTACCGCCGGGTGCCGTCCGGCTGCGGCAGCGCGACGACGAGCGACGCCTCCACGAGGTCGGCCAGCAGCGGCTCGGGATGCTCGACGAAGTGCCCGGCGGCGTCGAGCGGGAAGCCGTGGCACACCGACAGCCGGTCGAAGAGCGTCCGGGCGGCCGGGTCGAGCAGGTGGTACGACCACTCCACGGTCGCCGTGACGGCCGTGGCCCGGTCGCCGTCGCGCACCGGTTCGAGCACGTCGAGCCCGGCCGCCAGCCGCTCGCGCAGCTGCCGCAGCCCGAACACCGCCTCGCGGCTGGCCGCCAGCTCGACGGCGAGCGGCAGCCCGTCGAGCGACCGGCAGATCTCCCGGACGTCGGGGGTGGGCGTGAAGTCGGCCCGCAGCAGCGCCGCCCGGTCGCAGAACAGCGTCACCTGGTCGTCGTCGGCGAGCGGCCCGAGCCGCAGCACCTTCTCGCCGGGCAGGCCGAGCCGCTGCCGGGAGGTGGCCAGCACCCGCAGCGACCGGCACCGGGCCAGGAGCGTCTTCGTGAGCTCGTGCGCGGGGCCCCTGACGTGCTCGCAGTTGTCGAGCACGAGGAGCGCCGGCCGTCCCGTGAGGCGGTCGGCGATGTTCCCGACGAGGGCGTCGGGCCCGGCCGGCGCCCGGAGCCCGACCGCGGTCGCCACCGCCGCCGGCACGTCCTCGGCCCGGCCGACCAGGTGCAGCTCGACGAGGTGGACCTCGGTCCCGGCGCCGATCCGGTCGAGCAGCTCGAGCGACAGCCGGGTCTTGCCGACCCCGCCGGGCCCGGTGAGTGTGACGAGCCGGTGCCCGCCGAGGGCGTCCTCCGCGGCGGCCAGCTCGGCGTCCCGCCCGACGAACCGGTTCTCGGGCGCGTGCCTGCGGGCGCCGTCGCCGGGCGGCTCGGCGCTCAGCAGCCGGGCGGTCGTCTCGGCCACCGCCGGCCCGGGGTCGAGGCCGTGCTCGTCCGCGAGCCGGCGCCGGTACGCGGCGAGCCGCTCCAGGCCCTCCGCGGTCCGCCCGGCCCGGTGCAGCGCCGTCGCGAGCAGCACGTGCACGTCCTCCAGCAGCGGCTCCGCGGCGGCCGCGGCCTCCAGATCAGGGAGCACCCACTGGGCATCACCTGCGGCCAGTCGCGCGGTCAGCCACTCCACCCTGATCCGCCGCCGCAGCGCCGCGATCCGCGCCAGGTCGGGCTCGAACCGGCTGTGGTCGGGCAGGTCGGCGAGCGGCTCGCCGCGCCACAGCTCCAGCACCGTCCCGAACGCCTTGGCGGCGGCGTCCGGCGGGAGCTCGCGGGCCTGCGCGGCAAGCTGCTCGGCCCGGTCGGTGTCGACCTCGACGTCGCCCGCCAGCCGGTACCCGCCCGGCTCCAGCGCGATCCGCCCGGCTCCGAGCACCTGCCGCAGCCGCGAGACATACGCCTGGAGGTTGCCGGTGGCGTTGCGCGGCGGCCCGTCCGGCCACAGGGTGTCCACGAGACTGCCGGGCGAGACGGTGTACCCCGGAGCGAGCGCGAGGCGGGCCAGCACCACTCGCTGCGGTACCCCGCTGAGGACGGCCTCCCGCCCGTCGACCCGCACGGCGACGGGCCCGAGCACGCCCACCTCCACCCGCTCACCCATGCGCGCCATTGTCACCCGTAGTCGGCGAAGACCCGGCGCTGTTTCCCGTCGACCGTGACGCTGCCGCCGTGCGGCAGGATCCACTGCGGCCGGGTGTGCCCGAACGGCAGCCCGGCACAGACCACGGCCTCCGGGTTGTACCGCCCGACGATCTCGACCACGACGTCCCGCTGCGCCGCCCGCAGCCGCGCCCGCTCACCGGCGTCCGGCCGCCGCGTGTGGTCGGAGACCGGCGGCCGCGCCACCAGCACCGCGCCGACGGCGGCGAGCAGCCCGCGCTCCCCGAGCGCCCGGACGATCCACCCCACCTCCCGCGCGGGCAGCAGCTTCTCCGACGTCTCGATGATGAGCACACCGCCGTCCAGCGCCCCCGGCGGGAACGGGAACCGCCCCGCGGTGAGGATCCACTGGATCACCTCGACGCACCCGCCCCAGGTCCTCCCGGTCACGACCCGCGCCGGCCCGTGCCAGCTCCACGGCTCGGTGGCCTCCCGCTCCCCGAAGCACTCGAGGGCCCGCGGGTCGGCCCAGTCGACCCCGATGTCCTCCGACTCACCGGGATCGGTGATCTCGACCCGCCCGCCGGTCAGCAGCGCGGCGCGCAGCGACCGGGCGTGGACGTCGTCGACCCGCGGCCCGGGCCCGAGGTGCACCTGCGACGAGCCGCCGTAGAAGCTCGCGATCCCGTTGCCCCAGAGCCAGTGGTGCAGGTTGGTGTTGTCGCTGGTACCGAGGAAGGGTTTGGGATCGGCCCGGGCGAGCTCGGCGTCGAGGTGCGGTACCACGGTGATCTGGTCGTCGCCCCCGGCAACGGCGAGCAGGCCGCGAATCCCCGGATCGGCGAAGGCGGCGTTGACGTCCGCGGCCCGCGCTTCGGCGGATGCCCCGACGAGCCGCGTGGTCGGATACTCGACCGGCAGCAGCCCGGTGACCTCGGCCAGCCGCCGCATGGCCTGCTCGTGCACGGCGGGAAACGCCCCCGCCACCGCGGCCGACGGTGCCAGGACGGCGATCCGGTCGCCGGCCCGGGCCTTGGGCGGCTGCACAACCTCACGTGTCACGCCCGGGATCCAACCACGCCCCGGCCGTCCGTGTCGGTCGTCGTCAGTCGTCGGGCTCCGCGGTGAACCACCAGTCACCGCTGACGTGGACCTGGAGCCGGGTGCCGATTGACATCTCCTCCCGTACCTCTGCCGGGGCGTCGGCCGGGGTGCCGGGAACGTAGGAGTAGTACCAGTTCCACCGCCAGGAGTCGTCGCGGAGATGGAACGAGGTGCCGGGGCCCCAGCCGCCCTTGTCGATCCGGTACACGTTCACGCCGGAGTGCTCGATCGCCTGGGATACCCGGGTGAACGCCGCATCGCTCTCGGCGTCGAACGACCGCCCGGGGTCGTCGGGGTTCGCGCACCCCGAGCCGCGGTCCAGGAACGCTCCGTGCGACCAGGTCAGCCCGCGGCAGGCCGGACGGTTCCACGCCCCCCGGTCGTTGCCGTACCCGGTGAGACCCAGGTTCTCGACCACCGGCAACACCTGACGGTCCAGCTCCGCGACGTCGTCGAGCATCCGCTGGCGCGGGTAGACGGGCGGCTCACCCTGGTCCGGGAGCGCGTTGATGTCGCGCCAGCCGGGTATGGCGAACGTGCCGAGGCCGGGCAGCTCGATCGGGCCGGCCGCGGTGAGCCCGACGAGCACGGCCAGCACCGCGGCCACGCTGCCGAGCACCCGCCGGCGCCGGCTGCGGCGCAGCGACCGCCGGGCGGCCGCGAGCGTACGCCCGGCGTCGGGACCGGCCTCCGGGTAGTCCGGGACGCCGGCCCGGAGGCGGGCGACGACGTCGTCGTCGCGCGGCTGGACGCTCATCACCGGTCCCCTTCCGCTTCCGATTCCGCTTCCGTGAAGATCTCGCGCAGCCGCGCGATGCCCCGCGCGTGGTGGGACTTGACCGTGCCGACCGAGATCTCCAGCTCCCGGGCGACCTCGGTCTCGGTGAGGTCGAGCAGATGGCGCAGCACCACGACCCGCCGCTGCGCGAGCGGCAGCCGGGCAAGAGCCTGGATCACGGCGTTGCGGGCGACCATGGCGGCTGTGGGGTCGGGCCCGGCCCGGTCGGGCAGGGCGGCCGGGTCGACGACGACCTCGCGCCGCGTGCGCCGCCACCCGTCGATCCGCAGGTTGACCAGCACCCGGCGCGCGTACGCCTGCGGGTCGGCCTCGCGCGCCACGCGCCAGGAGCGGTACGTGCGCTCGTAGGTGGCCTGGACCAGCTCCTCGGCCCGGACCCGGTCGCCGCACAGCAGTACGGCAGTGTGCAGCAGATAGCGGCCGGACACCCGCACGAACTCGAGGAACTCCTGGTCACGCCCGCCAACTGCCGCAACGGGCCGGCCGGTGGCCGCGGCCCCGTCGACCACCGTGGGCACCACGGAAGCGGGGCCCACGGCAGAGGGGTCGCTGTCCATGCTCACGTAAACCAACACGCAGCAGCGTCCCCGACGGTTGTCAACGGCCGCAGAGAATCACCCCGGGCCATGCCCGGCAGGCGCCGTCCGCTCAGTACGGCTTCAGACGGCCACCAGCCCACCCTCGAACGCGATGATCACCAGCTGCACCCGGTCCCGCGCGTCGAGCTTGGTGAGCAGCCGGGCGACGTGCGCCTTCACGGTGGCCACCGTGATGTGGAGGTCGCCGGCGATCTCATGGTTGGACCGCCCCTGCCCGATGAGCGTCAACACCTCCCGCTCCCGCTCGGTGATCTGGTCGAGCACCCGCCGCGGCCCGGGAGCGGGCGCGTCACTCAGGAAGTGCGCCACGAGCAGCCGCGTCACCCGCGGCGCGACTATCGCCTCCCCTCCCGCGACCACACGAACGGCGGCAAGGATGTCGTCGAGCGCCATGTCCTTGACCACGAACCCACTGGCCCCGGCCCGCAGGGCACCGTAGACGTACTCGTCGTCATCGAAGGTCGTCAACACCAGCACCCGAGCTGAGGCCCCACTGGCAACGATCCGCCGCGTGGCCTCGATCCCGTCCATCCCCGGCATCCGGATGTCCATCACGACAACGTCGGGCGCCTCCCGCGCCACGAGGACGAGGGCGTCGTCCCCGGAGCCGGCCTCCCCGACGACGACAAGATCCTCGGCGTCGGCGATGAGCACCCGCAACGCACTCCGGATGAGCGGCTGATCGTCGACGAGCACAACCCGCGTACTCACCGCGGCCCCCCGACCCCACGCGCACGGGCCGAACCGCCAGCCGCCCCGGCACCGGTCGCGCGCTCACCGACGGAACCGGAACCGGCCGCGGAGGCGGAGGCAGGACCGGCTGCGGAGGTGGTGGAGGACGCGGGGGCGGGGCCAAGAGTGGGAGCGGACGTGCGGCCGGTGGTGGATGTGGGGCCGGCGGTGGGAGTTGGGGGTAGTAGGGCGGCCGGGAGTGGGATCGTGGCCGTGACGCGGAAGCCGCCGCCCGGGCGCGGAGCGGCCGAGAACGAGCCGCCCAGCAGCGCGACCCGCTCGCGCATGCCGGCGATGCCGTGGCCGCCCTCCGCGATCGGGCCGCCGCGGCCGTCGTCGGTCACCTCGATCCGTAACGCGCCGTCCGCCGTGGCCACGACCACGTCGCAGCGGGTGGCGTGGGCGTGGCGGGTCACGTTGGTCAGGGACTCCTGGACGATCCGGTACGCGGCCAGGTCGAGGTCCGCGGGCAGCGCCACCGGAGCCGCCGTGCGCAGTTCGATGTGGAACCCGCCGGCCCGCGAACGCTCCGCCAGCCGCTCCAGGTCGGCCAGCCCGTGCGCCGGCGCGAGGGGCAGCGCCTCCGCCTCCGGGTCGGTGCGGCGGAGGGTGCCCAGGGTGCGGCGTAAGGCGGCCAGCGTCTCGCGGCCCGTCTCCTCGATCACCGCCAGGGCCTGGCGGGCCTCGGACGGTTGGGTGTCGATCACGCGGCGGCCCATGCCGGCCTGCATGGCGATGACGCCGATGCTGTGGGCGATCAGGTCGTGCAGCTCGCGGGCGATGCGCAGGCGCTCGGCCTGGGCGGCCTCGCGGGCCGTCTCCGCCAGGCGGGCCTCGGCGAACACCCGGCGCTGGCGGATCGAGTTGCCGATGAGCCACGTCGCCAGCATCGCCAGGGCGTCCTGGACGCTGCGGTCGTTGAGATCGTTGGGGCCCAGTGGGAAGCCCACCGCCGTCGCCCACTGTGCGCACAGCACCACCACCGCCGTGGTGACGGACACCCAGCGGCGGCGGGTCGCCGCGATGTAGCCGACGGCCACGTCGAGCGCCACGGTCTGGATCGTGCGCACGTCGCTGTGCAGGGCGACCTGCTCGACGTCGCTCGGGTGGAACGTCAGCTCGAAGGTCGCGGTGATGATCAGGAGCATGCCCAGCGCGACGAACGGGCGGCGCCGCAGCACGCCGGCCAGCGCGGCCAGCGCCGCGATCGGCATGATGAACCGCAGGCCGAACGGCCAGTGTGCCGGGTTGCCGGTCATGCTCCAGCCGACGAACAGCAGCGGCGACAGCACCAGCCCCGTCCACGCCACCACTGCCCGCCAGAGACCCATGCGCCGATGCTAGCCAGCCGCCCGGCCCGCCGCGTCAGACCACGGGCGTACGACCACGGTCGGACGTCCGCGGGCTACGGTCCGCGGCCCGATGTGCCGGATGTCCGGAATCGGGACGGTGGTGCGCATGAGACGACGTGCCGTGCTGACCGCCCTCACCGTCGCGCTGGTGCCCGCCGCGGGAACGCTGCTGGCGCCGGCCGACGCGGTGCCTCCGGCGGAACGGATCGACGAACGGTCGTACGCGGCGAACAGGGCGGCGATGGACGCGGCCGGGCCGCCGTACGCGGGCCGCGACGGGCAGTTCCTGCTGTTCGACCCGCGGGGCCGGGGCCGGGTCGCCGAGGTGTTCGGCGACCTGGACTCAGCCCGGCGGATCGCGGTGCTGGTCCCCGGCGCCGGGAACCGCGCCGACAACTTCTGGCGCGGCCCGGGTGGCACCGAGAGCCGTCCGTACCGCTCGCCGTCCCGCCAGGGCAGCGACCTGCACAAGGCCGCGGGAACAGCGGTCGTCGCCTGGCTCGGCTACGACACGCCGCAGGGCATCGACGTCTCCGCGTTCCGCGAGGACCTGGCCCGCGCCGGCGCCGCCGCCCTCGAGCGGTTCGTGACCGCGCTCGGCCAGCAATGTCCACAAGCGACGGTCGCGCTGCTCGGCCACAGCTACGGCGGTACCGTCATCGGCCTCGCCGCGCGGAACCTGCCGCCGACCGTGACCGACCTCGTCGTGTTCGGCTGCCCCGGCATGGGCGCCGCGACCGTCCGCGGCCTGGGCACCACGGCAAGGGTGTGGGCGGCGCTGTCCCCGCACGACCCGATGCGGTTCGTCCCCGGGATCCGCGTCGGCGGCCTCGGACACGGCCGCCGGCCGGTCGACCCCGCGTTCGGCGCCCGCCTGATCCCGGCCGCGACCGTCCGGGACCACGACCACTACCTGGCGCCCGGCACCGACACCCAGGAGGCCGTCGCCCGCGTCGTCGCGAACGGGGACCAGCGATGACCCGGGACACGACGGTGGACGCGCTGCGGGCCGTAGCCGTCGCCGGCGTGGTCCTCGGCCACTGGCTGGTGTCGGCCGTGGTCAGCGACCCGTACGACACGTCGGCCCTGCACGGCGAGAGCCCGCTGTCCCACCTGCCGTACCTCGCCCCGGCGAGCTGGCTCTTCCAGACCCTCGGCCTGTTCTTCTTCGTGAGCGGCTTCGCTGCCGCCCGCCGGTCAAAGAACCCGCAAAAGCCAGAAAAACGACGCCTGCTGGTACCCGTGCTGATCCTCGCCGCCGTCTGGCTGCCCGCCCTGGGCATCCTCAAGGCCGCCGGCGCCCCGGACACCACCCGGCACGTCGTCGAGTCGCTGGTCACCCACCCGCTGTGGTTCCTCGCCGCGTACCTTGTCCTCACCGCCGCCGCTCCGGCCCTCAGGCTCCTCGTCCGCACGGCGGGCGCGATGGCGGTACTGCTGCCGCTGTCGTTTGTCGTTCTCACCGACGCGTCCCGGGAGGACGGCCTGCCCGAGTGGTGGCGCCTGGCGATGGTTCCCGTGGCGTGGTCGGTGCCGTACCTGCTCGGCATCGCCCTCGCCCAGGAACGCCTGAGGCCGCGGGACGGGCCGCTGCTGACCGTCTCCGGCCTGGCGGGCGGCGCGCTGCTGCTGACCGTGGCCGGTTACCCGCCCAGCGCGGTCGGCGTGCCCGGGGACCGCTTCTCCAACCTGGACCCTCCGTCCCTCGCCGCGATGTCCCTCGTCATGATCCAGATCGGGTTGTACCTCATGCTGCGCGGCCGCCTGCGGCACACCCCGGCGACGGCCGCCGTCGCCGGCGCGCTGAACCGCCACGCGCTGTCCATCTTCCTGTGGCACCAGCCGGCGCTGCTGCTCGTCACGTTCGCCGCGCTCGCCGCCGGCCGCCCCGCCGGGCTGCTCGACCGGCCGGACGGCGCCTGGGTCCTGCACCGCCTGCCCTGGCTGCCCGTCTTCGCAATCGCGCTCACCGCCCTGACCTGGGTGTTCCATCGGTACGAGCGGCGGACCCGTTGACGAACCACGATACATCTGCAACCTTGAACACCAAGCTTGCAAGAAGTTGGCAGGGGATCGCAGAAATCCTGCGCAACGGAGTGCAAGTTGACGGCAGGCTCACCGCCAACGGCCTGCCGGAACCCGACCGGAACACCCTGACCCCGGGGTACCCACCCCGCCGCGCGCCTCGCCGCCAGCGTGCCCCGCCGTGCCGATCGGCCTGATCGGCGCAGCCGGGTGCGGCGCGCCGCACCGACCCCGCGGGTCCAGGGGCGATGCACGCTGCCCTGTTCCCCACGAACTGAGGACTCGATGAAACGCAGACCACTCGTCTGGCGGCTGCTCAGCGGCTTCCTGGGAGCCGGCCTGATCGTGGCCGGCCTGTCCGCGCCCCCGGCCTTCGCGGCCGGCGGCCCCAACCTCGCGCTCGGCCGCCCCGCCACGGCCAGCGGCACCAACGGCGTCTACAGCGCCTCCAACGTCAACGACGGCAACCCGGACACGTACTGGGAGAGCCCGAACAACGCGTTCCCGCAGTGGGTCCAGGTCGACCTCGGCTCCGCCGTGAGCATCGACCAGGTCGTGCTGAAGCTGCCCGGCGGCTGGGGCGCCCGCAACCAGACCCTCGCCGTGCAGGGCAGCACGAACGGCAGCTCGTTCAGCGACCTGTCGGCCTCGGCGACCCGCGCCTTCAACCCGTCGTCCGGCAACGCCGTCACGGTGGGCTTCACCGCTACCAGCGTCCGGTACGTGCGGGCGAGCATCACCGCCAACACCGGCTGGCCCGCCGCGCAGCTCAGCGAGCTGGAGATCTACGGCGCCGGCAGCACCACGCCGAACCTGGCCGCGGGCAAGACACTGACGGCCAGCAGCACCATGGGCGGGTTCCCGGCGTCGAACGCGAACGACGGCAACGCGTCCAGCTACTGGGAGAGCGCGAACAACGCGTTCCCGCAGTGGCTCCAGGTCGACCTCGGCGTCACGCAGAGCGTCAACCGCGTCGTGCTGAAGCTGCCGCCGCCCGCCGCCTGGGCGACCCGCACGCAGACCATCGCCGTGCAGGGCAGCACCAACGGCACCTCGTTCACCGACGTCGTGGCCTCGACCGGCTACGTGTTCGACCCGGCCGGCGGGAACACGGTGACCATCAACTTCGCGGGGACGATGCAGCGGTACCTCCGCCTCAACGTCACCGCGAACACCGGTCACCCGGCCGCCCAGCTCTCCGAGTTCGAGGTCTACGGGGCGGGCATCGTCGACGGGAGCGCGCCGACCGCCCCCGGCAACCTCACCCTGACCGAGCCGAGCAGCGGCCAGATCCGGCTCGCCTGGACCGCGTCGACCGACAACGTCGGCGTGACCGCCTACGCGATCTACCGCAACGGCACCTTCGTCACCACCGTGGCCGGCAACACGCTCGTCTACACCGAGAGCCAGCCGACGACCGCGACGCTCTCGTACTTCGTGCGCGCCCGCGACGCCGTCGGCAACGAGTCGCCGAACAGCAACACCGTCAACCGGCCGGGCGGCCCCGGTCAGGACACCGAGGCGCCGTCGGCGCCGGGGAACCTGGCGTACACCCAGCCCGCCTCCGGCCAGATCCGGCTCACCTGGACGGCGTCGACCGACAACGTCGGCGTCACCGGCTACACGGTCTACGCCAACGGCACCGCCCGCACCACCGTCGCCGGCGGCGTGCTGACCTACACCGACAGCCAGCCCGACACCGCGACCGTCGCGTACGTCGTGCGGGCCCGCGACGCCGCCGGCAACGAGTCGGCGCCGAGCAACACCGTCACCCGCACCGGCACCAACCCGCCGCAGGGCACCAACCTGGCGCCCGGCAAGCCGATCGAGGCGTCGTCGTCGGTGTTCACGTTCACCGCGCCCAACGCCAACGACGGCCAGCTCGGCACCTACTGGGAGTCGAACGGCTTCCCGGGGACGCTGACCCTGAAGCTCGGCGCCAACGCCGACATCACCTCGGTCGTCGTGAAGCTCAACCCGGACTCGGCGTGGGGCGCGCGCACCCAGGCCATGCAGGTGCTCGGGCGGGAGCAGTCGGCGACCGGCTACACCTCGCTCGTCGCGCGGACCGACTACAACTTCAGCCCGGGCAACCAGAACACGATCACGATCCCGGTCACCGCCCGGACCGCCGACGTGCAGCTGCAGATCTTCAGCAACACCGGCGCGCCCGGCGGCCAGGTCGCCGAGCTGCAGGTGTTCGGCACGATGGCGCCCAACCCCGACCTGCAGGTCACCAACCTCACCTGGGCGCCGGCGTCGCCGAACGAGACCAGCGCGATCACCCTGTCCGCCACGGTGCAGAACATCGGTACCGCCGGATCCCCCGCCACCACGGTCAACGTGACCCTCGGCGGCCAGCTGGCCGGCACGGCCAACGTCGGCGCGCTCGCCGCCGGCGCCTCCACGACGGTGACGGTCAACGCCGGCCAGCGCCCGATGGGCAGCTACGCGGCGGCGGCCACGGTCGACCCGGCCAACACGGTCGTCGAGCAGAACAACGACAACAACACGTTCACCGCCACCACCCAGCTGGTCGTCGCCCAGGCGCCCGGCCCCGACCTCCAGGTCGTCGGCATCACGTCGAACCCGGCCAGCCCGGCCGCCGGCGCCGCGGTGTCGTTCACGGTCGCGGTGAACAACCGCGGCACCACCGCCTCCGGGGCCACCACGGTGACCCGGGTGACGGTCGGCAGCACCACGCTGAACACCAACACCGCCTCGATCGCCGCCGGTGCGACGGTCAACGTGGCGATCAGCGGTACCTGGACCGCCACCGCGGGCGGGGCCACGATCGTCGCCACCGCCGACGCGACCAACGTGGTGGCGGAGACGAGCGAGACGAACAACTCGATGTCGCAGTCGATCGTCGTCGGGCGCGGCGCCGCGGTGCCGTACACGTCCTACGAGGCGGAGGCCGGCACCTACACGGGCCAGCTCGTCACCGCCGACCCGCTGCGGACCTTCGGCCACACCAACTTCGGTACCGAGTCCTCGGGCCGGGCGTCGGTGCGGTTGAGCGCGCAGGGGCAGTACGTCCAGGTCACCTCGACGAACCAGGCCAACTCGATCGTCGTGCGCAACTCGGTGCCCGACTCGGCGAGCGGCGGCGGCCAGGACTACACGATCAGCCTGTACGCCAACGACGTCTTCGTCCAGAAGCTCACGCTGTCGTCGAAGTTCAGCTGGCTGTACGGCACGACCGACGACACCGAGTCGCTGTCCAACTCGCCGTCTTCGAACGCGCGGCGGCTGTTCGACGAGTCGCACGCGCTGCTGCCCACCTCGTACCCGGCGGGCACGCGGTTCAAGCTGCAGCGCGACGCCGGCGACACCGCGTCGTTCTACTACCTCGACCTGATCGACCTGGAGCAGGTCGCGCCGGCGCTGTCGCAGCCGGCCGGGTGCACCTCGATCACGGCCTACGGGGCGGTCCCGAACGACGGGATCGACGACACCGCGGCGATCCAGCGCGCGGTGACCGACGACCAGAACGGCGTCATCTCCTGCGTGTGGATCCCGGCCGGCAAGTGGCGGCAGGAGCAGAAGATCCTCACCCCGGACCCGACCCGCGGCCAGTGGAACCAGCTGGGCATCCGCAACGTCGTGATCCGCGGCGCCGGCATGTGGCACACGGAGCTGTACACCGACACCGAGCCGCAGAACGTCGTCGGCAACATCAACCACCCGCACGAGGGCAACGTCGGCTTCGAGATCGAGGACAACGCCCAGATCTCGGACCTGGCGATCTTCGGCGCCACCAAGAACCGGGCCAACCGCGGCCACGGCCTCAACGGCCGGTTCGGCAAGAACACGAAGATCAGCAACGTGTGGATCGAGCACGTCAACGTCGGCGCCTGGGTCGGCCGCGACTACTCGGACACGCCGGCCTACTGGAACCCGGGCGACAACCTCGAGTTCACCGGCATGCGCATCCGCGACACCTTCGCCGATGGCATCAACTTCTCCAACGGCACCCGCAACTCGAAGGTGTTCAACTCGTCGTTCCGTACCACCGGCGACGACTCGCTCGCGGTGTGGGCCAACCCGTTCGTGAAGGACCAGGCGGTCGACATCGGCCACGACAACCACTTCACGAACAACACGGTGCAGCTGCCGTGGCGGGCCAACGGCATCGCCATCTACGGCGGCTACGGCAACGGGATCGAGAACAACCTGATCTCCGACACGATGAACTACCCGGGCATCATGCTGGCCACGGACCACAACCCGCTGGCCTTCTCGGGCACGACGACGATCGCCAACAACGGCCTGTACCGGTGCGGCGGCGTCTTCTGGGGTGAGCAGCAGGAGTTCGGCGCGATCACCCTGTTCGCCCAGGGCAAGGACATCCCGGGCGTGATCATCCGCGACACCGACATCTCCGACTCGACCTACGACGGCATCCAGTTCAAGACCGGCGGCGGCGTGATGACCGCCCAGATCACCAACGTGAAGATCGACAAGTCCAACAACGGCTCCGGGATCCTCGCCATGAGCGGCGCCCGCGGCCAGGCCACCCTGACCAACGTCCAGATCACCAACTCCGCAGAGGGCGACGTGGTGAAGGAACCGGGCTCCCAGTTCGTGTTCGTGACCCCGTAGCTCGATCGCTCCTGCCGGCCGCTCCGGGTACTCCTGTACCCGCCGTCGGCTACTTCGTCGTCGAGCGGCGCTCGGCGCGGCGGGAGGCACAGTGAGGCGGCTGA
>NZ_JBEXCY010000050.1:0-62228 GCF_040605515.1 Dactylosporangium sp. NPDC005572
GGCATCTCCCAGAACAACTGGCAGTTCACCCAGATCACAGCCACCTTCACCGGCTGAGATCGCGACGCAGTGAGCCGGGGGCTGACCCAACCAGGTCAGCCCCCGGCCGTCCGGGTGGCCGTCCTACACGACGGCTTTCACGATCTGCTCGGCGAGGGACTGCCATTTGGCGTAGGCGTCCGGGAACGCCGATACCTGAACGGTCTGGGCCGCCACGGTGACGGCCATCTGCTGCCAGCCGTTGACCTTTACCAGCGCCGCGTAGAACAGGCGCGCGGACTGGTGCGGGTCCATGAGCTGGGCGGTGGACCCCCAACTGGGCCGCTGCTGGAACAGGCCGACGGAGTCGTGGTCGGTCCCGACACCCTCGTTGGACAGCTTCAGCGACGCGGGGACGTTGGGGTTCGCCAGTATGTGCAGGTGGCTCTCCTGCAGCGCGGTGGCGATCGCCACGACGAACGCGCGCGACGGCAGGTTCAGCTGCTGGCCGGCCTCGATGATGGCGACCGCGTTGTTCATCTCGGCCTGGGTGAGCCCGCCGACCGGTGCGTGCACGGTCGGCTTCGGCGCCGCCGACGTCGCCTTCGGTACTGCCGAATTCGGGGCCGCTGTTGTGGGGGCCTGCGTCGCCGACGCCTTCGGCTGGGCGCCCGAGGACGCCGGCTGCGGGCTGGGCGGGTCCGGCGAGCGCTGTTCGCTGCGGGCCGCGCGGTTCTCGGTGGCTGCCGAGCGGCTCGGTTCGTCCACCGTGACCGTGTCGGCCCGGGTCACGGGGTCCGGCCGGCTGGCCGACGACATCGACACGAACACCGAGCCGACCACCGCGGCCGCTATGACGGCTCCGGCCGAGTACAGCGCGATGCGCGGCCGGCCCGCCGCGGCGTGCCGGCCGCGATGGTCGCGTCGCAGGTGACGGGGCCCGCGCCGGCGCTCGGCGCCAGGCCGCTCATCGTCGGCCTCTCCGGCCGGTGCGGTGGTTGAATGATCATCGTCTAGATACGTCACGGAAACCTCGACAGGCCGATCCGGGCAGCAGCCACCGGCCCGGCGGCAAGCCGGGCTCGGCATGAGAGGACGGCAGCATCCACCGGCTGTCCAGAATGGACAGTCGTGCAGGGGTTGCTGTGGGCGTGCCGAACGGGAGGCATCGGGCGCCGCGGCGACTACCGCGGCAACCCGTGACCGGACTACGCCGGCGGATCGGCTCCCTGGCCGCGGGTCGAGATGGGGCGGCTGCTGTTGCGCCGTGCGAGGGTCTGCACTCGATGCTCCTTCCGAAACCGCCTACCGGGTTAGCTGACGGATTCGGACGGGAAGATCGCCCTACCTCGAGGCGGAGCGCCTCGTGGATTCACCCCAGTTGTGCTTGGTTCCCCGGCTCGTGCGAGCACGACTCAGCGGGCCCATCGTGACGTCGCCCTGAAACGGCAACAGCCAGCCACGGTGAGCCCAATGACCATAACGTTTCTGCATCGTCAGGAAAACCCCTGATGGGAAGTGCCAGCGGGCACGCGGCAGGCAGGCTTTGCGCCGAAGAGCGACCGGCATCGACGCCGGTTCACAGCCTCGGGCCGTCCGCTCTTGCCCTGGTCTTGGAGGGTGTACCTCTCGCAGCCGTCGGCGGCAGACGGATATCGCGCCGAGCGGGGCGGTTTGTGAACTCGCGTAGCGTGACGATCGTGCGGTATGTCTTCGTGCGATGCATGGACGGTCACTACTTTCCGGTAGTCGATGATCCTTGCTGTCCTCTGGACGGTTCGTACTCCGAGGTCGCCGATGTTGTCGCCGGTCGCCTCCGCACAATGCATGAGGAAGTCACCCTCGCGGCCTTGGGCCGCGCAGCGGTACCGGCGGTCCCGCTCGACGATGTCCTTGTGGTCGAGTTGCCGAACTCGGTGGCACCGCCGTGGCTGTTACGGCCGTGGTTCGATGGAGATCAGCAGGCCAGGTGACAGCAATCGACGCTGAACCCACAGCGGAACGAAGCGTGCCCTGCGGTGGGCGGAGACAACTCCGGGGCTCGGGGAACCGGGACTCGGGGATCCGGCACGGTGGAACTGGGCAGCGGTGACGAGCGCCTCGGCCAGGCTCAATCGGGCCGTACGCCGGATGGCCTTGAGTAAGGTCAGTTCACGCCCTGTCTTGCCGCGCGCTGCGCAACTCATTGCGGACGCCGGTTTGCAATACGAGTACGGCATGAGCGTTCACGCGACTCCGAGCTACGGCATGGGTCGCTCTGGCCGCGAGCGCAAGGCCGACGAGGTCCGTCACGCCCCGTGACAAGCCCCCCGCGCCGGTAGGGGTTGACGGAACTGCCGATGAGCGGATGTTCCTACCGTCCGGAGTTGTGGAGTTGTTCGATGCCGCCGCGCTCCTGCTGTGCCAGAAGCCTCAGCAGGTGCGCCGCCTCCTCGAGTGTGACGTGCCGTCCGTGCGACGGTGGGCGTGCAGGGTCGAGGACCTCCAACCACAGTCGTTGACCCTCCTCGCATCTGATACTGACGGCGACGCCGGCACGGGAGGTGAAGACCGCGGCGTTGCCGGCGGTGCGCGTAATGTGGGCGGACAGACGGGCAATGCACTCGTCGAGCGGACACAGGCGAGGCAGGCTGGCGTACCCACGGTCGGCAGTGGAGTACGTCAGCTCCAGCATGTTGGTCTCCGGGGGCTCCTCAGCCGTGGCCATGCCCAGCATCGTGAGGTCCACCGCCTCACCGTGGAACAACGATCGCAACGTGTCCCAGGCCCGGATTCGGGCGATGTCGACGTCGACGGTGGCGGCCCGGTGTGGAGCGGTGACGGTGCCGACGATGCGGTCCCACCGACGTTCCAGCACCAGTTCGAAGCCCCGGACATCACGGACGGACAGTCGCACACCCCGGGCAAGGTCCGGCACGTACTGCGTCATGAGAAGCTCGGCTGACCATGGCGTCGGGCGGCGGAGCCGGCGCATGGGGCCACCCGGCCAGTCGTCGAGAAGTCGGACATCAGCCCGTGGTTTCGGAGCGCGATGCCACTCGGCGATGGGAACTCTCAAGCTCCTGTTGTCGATCGCCGACCAGAAAGCAGCACCGCCTTCATCTTCGACGAACTCACTTCGGTGCAGTGCGAAGACACCGATCGTGCGCCGCGCGAGTTCAGGCGTCTCGTTGAGCAGCCGGTGGCCGCCGGGACCCAGCACAACCGCCCGGTCCAGCGGGCACCCGGGTACCTCGATGGGCTGGACGTATACCGCGGCGCCCGGCGAAGCGACGTGGGCGACCTGCTCCGCAGCGTCGAGCAGCGCGACGGCGACGTCCTCGCGGTACGAATACTTGTTCGCCAGCAGCACTGTTACGAGGCCGGCGCGAACCTCGTAGACACTGGTCACGTCACCGGGCCCGATCGCCGCGACGCCGAGGTGCACGCGATGAGACCCGAGGTTGGACACATCATCCGCTACAGGCCGCGTACGGCGAATGAGTTCCAGCGTCTCGTTGAGTGAGGACGCACCGCCGGGTATGGGCGCCGTCACCGTCGATCCGCGATGCCGTTGATCACCGTAGAAGTCTTCCGTACCGCGCGCGAGCGACCGTTGGCGTTGCGTGGGGTCAGCGCTGCCGGGGGATCCAGAACTCGACCTCCGTGCCCCTCCCTGGGCGGCTCTTGATGGTCGTGGTGCCGCCGAGGTCGTGAATTCGGCCGCGCATCGACTGCTCCACCCCGAGCCGGCCGGAGCGGGCCGCCTCCTGCAGGCGGTGGGGCTCGAAGCCGACTCCGTCGTCGCGGACCGTCACGCGTACCCCGGTGCCTTCGTCCTCCAGGAGGATCCAGGCTCGCGCACCCGGGCCGGCGTGCTGCCGGACGTTGTCCAGGGCGGCCTGGACCGCCGCGAATATCTCGGTCGCCGGGCCGACCGACAGGATCACCGGGTCGGCGGGGGCGGAGACGTCAATGGCCGGTGACGAGAGCCCGCTGAGCTTCGCTCGCAGGTCGGCTTCTGTGGCCGCGCCGGGTTCTGCCGGGTTGCCGCTGAGCAGGTTGCGCAAAGCCACCTCCTGCTCGCCGGCCAACGCTGCCAGTTGCGCGCCGGCTCCGCCCAGTTCCGAGCCCTCCCGCTGGACCAGGGCGAGGACCTGCAGCACGCCGTCGTGGATCGGCCGGGCCAGGCGGTCCCGTTCCGCGGCGGCCGCCTCCTGCCGGATCAGCTCGGCCCGTTTGCGTTCCGCCCAGCGCTCCGAGAGGTAGTGCGCGATGCCCAGGCCGCCGATCGCTGCGGCCGACACCAGCAGCAGCACGCCGGCGGTGTCGAGGTGGAGGTTCGCGCTGAGAGACCGTGGCGATGCTCCGCTGCGCAGGTAGATCACCGGGGCCGTCTGGACGCCGGCCACCACGAGCACGCCGGTGATCGGGCCGAGCACTGCCGGGACCGCGCCGCTCGGAGCGAGCACCGGCGCTGTGGCACCGACGACGGCGGTCGCGGCGGCGGTCGCCAGCACCATCATCAGCAACGCCGGCGTGACGCTCTGCTGCCCGACAAGTTTCTGCGGTTCGCCGCTCGTCGCCGAGAACGCGATGAACAGGCACGTCGCCGCGCCCACCGAGAGCGTGACCGCGGCCGCGATCCGCCATCTGGTGGCGACGGCGGCCGCGCCGATCGCCACCCCCAGCAGTGCGCCGAACCAGCGGGTCGGGCCCGCATCGCTGGTCGCGAGGAACGCGATCGCCAAGGGCGCGGAGACCGCGATCTGCGCGGTCGCCGCGGTCAGCGCCCCGGCCAGCGGCCACAATCCGGCCAGGGTGGACAGGATGACCGCCGCGGCCAGCGTCATCCCGCCGAGAATGGCGGCCCTGGCGGTCGGGTAGATGGCCAGGGTCCGCCAGCTGACCTCCAGCACAGCCGCGAGCCGCTCGGTCGAGATCATGGCGAACGGCAGCGCCACGAGTGCTACCAGCCCGCCGGTGAGGATCAGCCGCAGGCGCTTCCAGCTCCAGGCCTTGTCGTCCGGCAGTCCGACGGCGGCCGGATCGCCTCGGCGCCACCGCCAGGCCGCCGGGGCGACGGCGGCGAGACCGGCCACGACGAGCATGACGTGCCAGCCGGACAGCGACCGGTCCATCAGCTGGTAGATGCTTCCCGGCAGGGCGCGGCCGAAGAGGCCGAAGCCGATGACCAGGCTCGCCACGGCCGCGCCCAGGCCCGGCGCACCGCCGCGCAGCAGTCGCTGCGCGGCGGCCAGCGCCCCGATGACGAGCAGCGGGAACGCCGCGCCGAACGCGTAGTAGAAGGTCATCGCCAACGGGCTGGGAATCACCGCCGGCCAGGCGATCGGCACGCACAGCAGCCCGCCTGCCGTCACCAGGTAGGGCCACCACCGCAGCAGGCACAGCGCCAGCACGGTCGCCGCGGTCGGGATCAGTGGCGTGTACGGGTCGGGCCCGTAGTACGCGTCGGGCCCCTGCACGCCGAGCCGCGGCGAGAATCCTCCCCCGTGCGAGGACTGCACCACCGCGATCAGCAGACCGGCGCCCAGGCCGGCCAGGGCGATCCCCCACCGTTGCGTCCGTTCGTTCATGTCGATGATCCTGACCGACTTCCCGCGCGCGCGATGGCCGGGTGCGCCCGACGGGTCGGCCGGCCCCTCGGGTGATACTCGAAATGCCACCATTCGTTGTCATATGTTCGGTACAGGCCGTACGGCGCGCCGTGCTCCTCGAGCCAGCGCGCGCCCTCCGAGGGCCGCACGTCGAGGGCCAGACCCGCGACGTGCCGCGACTCGTCCGGCGGCAGCGTCCAGTGCCGGGCCGACTCCTCCGAACCGCTGCGCTCGACCTCCGCGGCGTACAACGCGGCCTGGGTGGCCGCATCCCGGTAGCCGGAGGTCAGCCCGAGCAGCTCCCCATGCCGCCACAACGCCTGCGTGCGGGCCGCCTCGAACGCCGCCCGCGTCCCGGGCGTGAGACCGGCCAGGTTCTCGGCCGGGAAGCGCATCGTCAACGCCCACTGACAGGCGGTGTGGCGGGCCCGCCCCGGAGCGACGACAGCGGCGACCGGCGCCAGCACGACCGCCAGCAGGCGGGTGACGGTGCGATACACCGCATCGCGGCGCCGGACGATCCCGTGGCTTCGAATCGCCATCGATCGGTACAAGGCCATGCACAGAAGATCCCGGAACGGCAGCGGCCGGGCATGAGTAGAACTACTCAGTCGAGACCATTCTCGAATGCGTAGCGCACCAATGCGCTGCGGTTGTGCAGCTGTAGCTTGCTCAGCGTGTTCTGCACATGGTTCTGCACCGTGCGAAGGGAGATCGCCAGGTCCTCCGCCACCTGCTTGTACGACAGGCCTTTGGCGACCAACCGCAGGACCTCGATCTCGCGTGCGGTCAGCTGAGGGGCGTCCTTCGGCGACGTGGCCAGCTTCCGATACTCGCCGAGCACCAGGCCGGCCAGCCCGGAGGTGAACACGGCCTCGCCATCCGCGGTACGCCGCACCGCGTCCAGGAACTCCTGCCGCCCGGCCGACTTCACCAGGTAACCGGTGGCACCCGCCTTCAGCGCGTCGAGAACATCGCGCTGCTCCCCGCTTGCGGAGAGCATGAGGATGCGTACTGCGGGCAGGGCGTCGAGCAGGCCGCGGATCACCTCGACACCCGGCAGGTCGGCCAGCTGCAGGTCGAGCACGACCACGTCGGGACAGGCCGCCCGCGCGACCCGGAGCGCCTGTGCCCCCTCACCGATCGCGGCGGTGACCAGGTAGCCGGCATCGGTCAGATCCCGGGCCACCCCATCGCGCCACATCGGGTGGTCATCCACCACCATCACCCGCAAAGCCACACCGGCCACAATAAACCGCTCCAGCGTCACACCACGAGGTCAACGACCATCCACAGTGGACACAGAACGGCGCTCGCCAGGTGAACGATGAGGGATGGGAGGGAAGAGGAACTCAATCCCCTCCATTTTCAAGGTATACCGGAACCCGGGGCTTGCGGCAAGACCCCACCCAGGGCGCACAATCACCAACCGAACATCCGGAACCCCGCAAAACGGACGGTGTGCGTGCCCAGCAGTGTGTTCAACCTTCCCGACCGCCTCGCCGCCAAGGCCGACCCGGCGCTGATCGCCGCCGACGAGCGGCACTTCGCCGCCGTCGCCGCGCGCCTCGACGAGGTCGCCGCCGAGCTGTCCGGGCGCCTCGACACCGAGCGCAAGGCGCACGCCGGCGTCGGGCAGCGGGCGCTCGACCGCGACCAGGAGGTCCGCCGGCTCTCCGCCCGGCTGCGCACCCTGCGCCGTTACAGCCTCGACCTGTGCCTCGGCCGCATGGTCGGCACCGACGGCACCGACGGCACTGAGCCGGTCTACGTCGGGCGGCTCGGCCTCACCGACGCCGGCGGTCGGCGGCTGCTGGTCGACTGGCGCTCGCCGGTGGCCGAGCCGTTCTTCGGCGCAACCCACGCCAACCCGATGGGCCTGGCCAGCCGCCGCCGGTACCGCTGGATCCGCGGCCTGATCACGGACTACTGGGACGAGGTGTTCACCCCGGACGGCTTCGCCGACGAGGCCCAGCGGGCCGCGCTCGACGACCAGTCCGCGTTCATCGCCAGCCTGGGCGGCACCCGCTCGGGCCGGATGCGTGACGTGCTCGGCACCATCCAGGCCGACCAGGACGCCATCATCCGCGCGGGCTCCCGCGGCGCGCTCGTCGTCGACGGCGGGCCCGGCACCGGCAAGACCGTCGTCGCGCTGCACCGCACGGCGTACCTCATCTACGCCGACCCGCGGCTCGACCACCGCCGGGGCGGGGTGCTGTTCGTCGGCCCCCACCAGCCGTACCTCGCCTACGTCGCCGACGTCCTGCCCAGCCTCGGCGAGGAGGGCGTGCAGACCTGCACCCTGCGCGACCTGGTCGCCGAGGGGGAAGCCGCGGCGCCGGAGCCCGACCCGGAGGTGGCCCGGCTGAAATCGTCCGCGGACATGGTGCGGACGATCGAGGCGGCGGTCCGGTTCTACGAGCAGCCGCCCGCCAAGGGCATGACGATCGAGACCGAGTGGGACGACGTCCGGGTGAGCGCCGCCGACTGGGCCGAGGCGTTCGCCGCCGTCGAGCCCGGCACGCCGCACAACGAGGCGCGCGAGCAGATCTGGGACGAGCTGCTGAACATCCTGGCCGACGACCGGGATGCGCTCGCAGGCAGCCGGGAGCTGCGGGCCGCGTTCAACCGGGCCTGGCCGCTGCTGGAAGCGGCCGACCTGGTCGGGGACCTCTGGTCGGTCCCGGCGTACCTGCGCAGGTGCGCACCGTGGCTCAGCACCGACGAGGTGCTCCGCCTGCAGCGCGGCGACGCCCGGGCCTGGACGGTGGCCGACCTGCCGCTATTGGACGCGGCCCGGCAGCGGCTCGGCGACCCGGAGACCGAGCGCCACCACCGCCACCGGGACGCCGCGGTCGCCGCCGAGCGCGAGCGGATGGGCCGGGTGGTGGACGACCTGATCGCGTCGGTCGACGACGAGTACGGCGTCGGGCTGGTCACCATGCTGCGCGGCGAGGACTTCGAGGAGGCCCTGGTCGACACGGCCGCGCTGCCGGACACCGACCCGGACCGGCTCGCCGGCCCGTTTGCGCACATCGTGGTGGACGAGGCGCAGGAGCTCACCGACGCCGAGTGGCAGATGCTGCTGCGGCGCTGCCCGTCGCGGAGCTTCACGATCGTCGGGGACCGGGCCCAGGCCCGGCACGGGTTCACCGAGTCGTGGCAGGAGCGACTTGAAAGGGCCGGGCTCGACCGGATCGAGCTGGCGTCACTGACCGTCAACTACCGCACGCCGGCCGAGGTCATGGCGGAGGCGGAGCCGGTCATCCGGGCGGCGCTGCCGGACGCGAACGTGCCGGCGTCGATCCGCACGGGCGGGCTGCCCGTGGTACACGGGAAGGCCTCGGAGCTCGACGCGATCCTGGACGGCTGGCTCGCCGGGCACGCCGAGGGCGTCGCCTGTGTCATCGGCGCCGCCGGATTCCGGGGGATGGAGCGGGTTCGATCGCTGACCCCGGAGCTGTCGAAAGGGCTCGAATTCGATCTGGTGATCATCGTCGATCCGGAGAACTTCGGCGACGGTATCGAGGGCGCCGTCGATCGATACGTGGCGATGACGCGAGCAACGCAGCAGCTGGTCGTGCTTAGGACCGCCTAACCTTACCCCTTACAGGGCGTTCATCAACCGGCCACCTGAACACCCTGGCAGACCGCCGGGCGCGGCGAAATCGTTCCACCGTGACAGTTTCTCGTCGTCAGATCATCAAGGGCAGCACAGCCGCCGGCGTCGGGCTCACCGTCGCCGGCGTCCTGCCGACCCTCGCCGAGCCCGCCGCCGCCCACGAACAGCGCCCCTCGTCCGGCGGCCGCCCCTTCCCGCCGCTCCAGGACGACCCGAACGGCATCCTCGCGCTGCCCGCCGGGTTCTCGTACCGCATCGTCACCCGTGAGGGCGTCACCGACATGTCCGGCGGCCAGGGCAAGACGCCCGGCCTCCACGACGGCACCGGTGTCGTCGGCACCGGCCGCGACCGGCTGACGATCATCCAGAACCACGAGCTGACCCCGCACATGTCGGCCTACGGCGTGCCGCACATCGCCGGCACCGTCTACGACCCGGGCGCGGTGAACGCCGGCGGCTGCACGGTGATCACCACCGACGGCTCCGGCAAGCCGATCTCGGAGTGGGTCGGCATCGCCGGCACGGTCCGCAACTGCGCCGGCGGCGTGACCCCGTGGGGCACCTGGCTGACCTGCGAGGAGACCACCATCAACGCGGGCGCCACCTGGTCCGCGGCCGGTCAGACCGGCACCTACGAGAAGGCGCACGGCTACGTCTTCGAGGTCTTCCCGCGCGACTCGGCGCACCAGCTGCCCAAGCCGATCAAGGCGTTCGGGCGCTACGACCACGAGGCCCTCGCGGTCGAGCCGAACCTGCGTCAGGTGTACCTCTCGGAGGACGCGAGCGGCCCCAACGGCCTGTTCTACCGCTGGACCGCGCCCCGCGGCGTCAAGCTGGGCCCGGGTGCGGCGAACACGCTCGCCGACGACGCCGGTGTGCTCGCGGCGATGCAGATCCGCATGGACGACGGCAGCATCCTGCCCGACGTCGCCTACCTCACCTCGGCGCAGCTGGGCCGCCCGTTCAAGGTCACCTGGATCCCGGTGCCCGAGCGTGACGCGAAGACCCAGACCGTGCGCACCCAGTTCGCCGACGGCACGGTCACCCGGGGCAAGAAGTTCGAGGGCGTGTGGAGCACCGGCAAGGGCTGCTACATCGTCAACAGCTTCGCCTTCGGCGCGAGCGACCTGCCGGCCGACGCCACCAAGCACGACGGCATGGTCTGGTACTACGACTACGCCGACGAGACCATCACGCTCGTCACCTACTTCCCGCACAACCCGGCCGGCGAGGGCGAGGGCGCGTTCCCGAAGTACGCCGACCTGACCTTCGACGGCCCGGACAACGTGACCGTCACGCCGTGGGGCACGCTGGTGCTCGCCGAGGACGGCGTGCGCGCCTCGCACGTGCTGAGCTCGGTGCCGGGCGGCCCGACGTACGCGATCGCCCGCAACATGCTCAGCAACGGCACCTCGAACGGCAACCCGACGTACTCCGAGTTCACCGGCCCGACCTTCTCCCCCGACGGCCGGGTCCTGTTCGTGAACATCCAGACCCCGGGCCTGACGCTCGCGATCACGGGGCCCTGGCAGAAGTACCTCGGCTAGTGCATCGGAGGGCCCCGGCCCGCCCGGGGCCCTTCACAGCCGGTGCTTCGGGTCGCCGAGCCAGACGAGCATGTCGTCGGCCAGGCGGCGCAGGCGGCGCGGGTCGTCGGCGCGCGGATGGTCCGAGCCCTGCACGAGGCCGAAGACGCGCGACAGCAGGCGGGTGCCGCCCCGGCGGACCAGGGCCAGATCGCCGTCGTTCGCGATGGCCCACGCGGTGCCGCGGGTGTACCGGATCACGACCTCGCCGAGGTACGCGGTCACCAGCTCCGCGGTGACGCGCACCGACGGCTCGGCCTTCTCCGCCTCGTAGCGGGACGTCATGCCGTAGAACCTCGGCGGCAGCACCGGCTCCCCCGGCGCAGGCCCGGGCGCGGCCCGCAGCCACGTCCACAGCTCGACGAGCGAGCGCCGGGAGCCGTTGAGGCGCAGGCCGGTGTGCTGCCGCAGCCGCTCGGTGAGCGCGCCCGTGCCCGCCCGCCACGCCTCCAGGGTCGCCTCGTCGGCGACGCTGAGGTCCGGGTTCGTCCCGGTGCGCGGCCGCGGTACCCCGAGCGACTCGACCAGCTGCAGCAGGTACGGCCGCTGTCTGGGCATGCACCGCTCGAACTCGGCCTGGTACACCGCGGCCGCCTCGGCCACCCGCCCGCGCGCGACGAGCAGTCGGGCGTGCAGCCGTGGCGCCGGCGGGAGCGCCAGGATCTCGTCCACAGTGGACAGCGCGTCGAGCGCGTCGAGGTCGACGCCGAGCGCGTCGTCGTCGCCGAGGATTCCGGTGTACCGCGTGACCTCGACGTGGTGGACGTCCGGCACCGACAGCCGCACCCGCGCCGTCACGCTCACCACGTGCCCGTCGCCGCGGCCGAAGCCGTGGTAGAGGGTGATCACGTGGGCGACCTCGCCGTCCACGACCCGGGTCAGCTCCCAGCCGTCCAGCGTGTAGCCGCGCCCGCCGGTACGGTCGAGCACCAGGCCCGCGGCCCGGTCCATCGCGACCATCCACGGGCGCCGCTCGGCCGACGCCGCGTCCCACCACCGCCGCACCGCCTCGGTCAGCCGGGCGGTCGGGACGGCGCGGGCGTCGATCAGGACGACCTCCCGGTCGTACCAGTCCACGCAGGTCACCCCCGGCAGCGTCGCGAGGTGCTCGACGAGCTCGCCCACGAGGTCCTCGCGGTCGCTCGCCACGGCCTCGTCGAACACCACGTAGTGCGACTCGGCGTCGCCCCGGCCGGCCTCGCGGAGCTGCCAGGCGTCGTCATCGTCCACGGCGGACAGTATGCCCGCGGGTCACGGATAGGGCAGTCCTGCCGAGTGGCGGGTTCCGATCCGCGGGGAATCCCCCTATGGTGGCCCTGAGGGTGAACATCTCGGTGACGAGAGGCGGTCCCATGCGTGCCCACTCCCTCGAGGTCCGTACCACTCCTGACGGCAGCGTCATCATCCATCCCTGGGGCAGCGTCGGCGAGGACCGCGCCGCCGAGCTGCGCCAGCTGATCCTCCGCACCGTCCGCCACGTCCGCCCGCTCCGGCTCGTCTTCGACCTCACCGACGTCGGTGCCATCGACCCGATCAACGTCGGCACCCTCGCGGCCGCCTGCGCCCTGGGCGACGGCCACGAGGTCCCCGTCTTCGTCGACAACCCCCGGTCCGACCTGGCCGACCTGCTCTGCTCGGCCGGCGTCCCGCCCCAGAACCTCCGCTACGTTGGCCGCCGCTGACCCGGACGTCCAGCGGCTCTTCGACGCGTTCCGGTCCGAGGTGTGGGCCGAGCGCACCTGGGACAGTGAGTTCACGCCCTCGCCGCACGACCCCGGGCGGGCCATGCGGGAGCTCGTCGACGGCGCCGGTGCCGCCGCGGTGCCGGCGCTGCTCGGCGCGCTCGGCGACGCGCAGCTGCGGTACTGGGCCGTCATCGGCCTCGGGTGGCTCGGGCCCGAGGCCGGCGCCGACGCCGCCGACGCGCTCGCCGCGCGGGTCGAGGCGCGGCAGGAGCCGCTGTGGGCGGCGGCCGTGGCACTCGACGCGGTCGCCACCGCGCGGGCCCGCAGCCTCGGGGTCCAGCACTGGCCCGAGACGATGGAGCACCTCACCGACCGGTACCTCAAGCGCGGCGACGACGCCACCACCGACTACGTCGAGTGGTTCACCAGCGCGCACGGCGACGAACACGTCGTGCCGTTCCTCGGGCAGCGGCGGCTGCGGGACCGGATCTGGCACGACTGCCCGCCGCGCCTCGCCGGGGTGCTGCGCGGGTTGTCGGGGCGCGGCCCGGGGGTGCGGCGCGCGGCGGCCGAGCTGCTCGCCGGGTTCGACACCGTCACCGAAGAACTCGTCGACGCGCTGTCGCACGGCCCGCCGCTCTGGCCGGGCGTGGTCGAGCGGGTCGCCGCGCATCCGGCGAGCGAGCGGCTGGTGCCGCGGCTCGTCGAGGTACCGGGATCGGCCGATGCCCTCGCCGAGCTCATCACCCGGCGGCGCTGCGCCGGCCTCGCCACCGACCCGGCACCGGTGCGCGACCACCTGCGCCGCTGCGTGGCCGAGCCGACGCGGCGCTGGCCGTTCCCGCGCTACGGCGACGCGCCGGCCGTCGCGGTCGCCGACCTCCGTGACCCGGCCCTGCTGCGGTACCTCGAACCGATGCTCACCGAACGGCTCGGCCCACCGGAGCGGACCGCGCTGGTGCGGGCGTTCGCCTCCTTCGGCGCCGAGTACCGGACACTGCTCGGTCGCGATGCCGACATGCTCAGCGACGTCGAGCGGTACCGTCCCCGGGTCGAGCAGGCCGACGAGACCTTCCTCGGCGGGCGGATCGAGTCAACGCTCGGCGGCGCGTTCACGGCCTACGGCAACGTGCTGCTGCTGGAGCCGTCGGCCCGCGCCGCGTTCCAGCTCGCGTGGATCGACCGGGCGTACGGCGCGCCGGTCACCGCCGCGCGCATCGACTGGATCCGGGGCCTGGGCCTCGCCGACGAGGCGCTGCTGGCCGAGCTGGGCCGCCCGGTCGCGCGGCCGCTCGACGGCCTGCGGTTCCAGTGGGACCCGGGCGAGTCGCGCACGCACGACCCGGCCCGCGCGGCCCGGATCGCGGCGGCCGGGCTGCCGTCCCTGGCGGCCCGCTGGTACCGGTCGGAGGCCTATGATCACGCCGCCCGCGAGCACGTCCGAAGGGTTGCGCAGGCTGCCTAGAGTGCGGCGCATGCTTCGCCCGTACCGGGTCCTCGCCCTGCTGATCGCCGCCCAGGCCGTCGTGCAGTCGGTCGCGGCCGGCTTCTTCGCCGGCGCGCTGTACCGCTGGATCGCCACCGACGGCGCGGAGGGAGTGGGCGACCACTCGGCGCTGCGGGCGCTGCCCGGCGAGGGCCCGGTCATGGCGCTGGACCGCATGGTCCTCGACAGCGCCGAGCGGTGGCTCTCCGGCGGCGCCGCCCTGACCGTGCACCGGATCACCGAGCTGTGGGTCGCCCCGCTCCTGGCCGTCGCGCTGCTCACCGCACCGCACGCGTGGCGGCGCACCGCGCCGGTCGCGGGCGCGGTCGCCCTGCAGTGGCTGACCGGCCTGGCCGCCGGGTCGGTGCCGGTGGCGGCCGCCCTGCACGAGCTGGCCGCGTTCGCGGTGTTCGTCACGGCACTGGCCGCGGCCGGCCTGGTCCACCGCCGCCCGGCGACGCTCGCCGCCCTCGTCGGCGCCGCCGCGGTGGCTTCGGCGATGGCGCTCGCCGCCGCGGCCGCGAGCGTCGCCGCCTACGTCACCGGGAGCCGCTCCGTGGTGTACAGCAGCATCCTCACCACGGTCGCCGGGGCCGGCTATCCGGTGTACCTGCTGCTGGCCGTCGTCGTCACGCCGCTGCTGGCACTCGTGCTGGTGGTCGTGACCCGCCGCTCGGTCGTCGTGCTCGCCGCGGCCCTGGCCCACGGCGGGTTCGCCGTCCTGGCCGTGCAGTCGCCGTGGGCCGCGGCCGCCCTGCAGCTGACGGGGTTCGCGGTGCTCGCGGCGGTACTGTTGTCCTCCCCTAGGGTGTGAACGGTGACGGCGGCGACGACCGACGATGACCTGACACCGGCCGCCCGGGCCATCCTCGAGCACCTCCGCACCCGCTTCGGGGGCCGGCAGGTCGACATCCTGGCGCCGGCTCCCGGCCCGATCCACGAGCTGGTCCCCTCCCTGCACGTCCTGAGCCTGCGCCTGCCGGAGGGCGGGTGGCTCTACGCCACCGCCGGCCTCTGGGACGCCACCCAGGAGGGCGGGCACGGCCTGGAGTTCGTGCTGCACGCGCCGATGGCCGCCGACGAGGTGCACGTCGAGACCCTGACCATGGCCGCGTTCTACCACGCCTCTGGCGGCGACTACACGCTCGGCCACGGCCACACGGTGCCGATCGGCCGGCCGTGGTGGCGCGGATCGGCGTGCGACCACCTGCTCGTCAGCCTGCCGTACCCGTGGGGCCCGTCCCTGGAGACGTGCACCGTGCCGGGCGGGCACGCCCGGCTGCTGTGGCTGCTGCCCATCACCGCGGCCGAGAAGACGTTCCGCCACGACCACGGCCTGGAGGCCCTCGAACAGCGCTTCGAGGACGCCGGCATCATCCCCACCGACCCGGACCGCCCGTCGGTCGCGCCCTGACGGCGCCTCGGTCCGGTGGACGAGTCAGTGGTGATCGTGGAGGCGGGTGCGGAGCGCGTGTAGCTGGGCCGGCGACAGGCCGTGGGTCAGCAGGTAGTCGTCCGCGCTGCCCCAGCGGTCGTCCACCAGGGCGAGCATCGACAGGATCGCCTCCGGCTCGCACTCGCCCGGGGAGTCCCAGCAGACCGACGAGAACGCGTAGTCGGCGGCGATGACGTCGTCCGGGACGCCCGCGACGCGCAGCAGCAGGGCCACCAGCATGCCCGTGCGGTCCTGGCCGGCCTGGCAGTGCACGAGCACCGCCCCCGGCGGGGCGTCGGCGACGGCGGCCACCGCGGTGACCACCCGGCGGGCGTCGCCCGCGATCCGGCAGCGGTACAGCTCGTCGACCCCGGCCAGGTCCGACAGCTCGTCGGCGGGATCGTCGTCCGGATCGGTGAAGGGGATCAGGCGGTACATCGGGTCACCGGCGAGCACGTTCGGCCGCAGCCGCGCCTCGTCCGCGCAGCGCAGGTCGATGACGCGGGTCACGCCGTGTGCCCGCAGCGCGGCGATCCCGGCCGCGGTGAGCGCGTGCGGCGAGTCCGCCCGCACCACGGCGCCGTGCCGGACCCGGCCGCCGTCCCGCGTCGGCAGCCCGCCCAGGTCGCGGGCGTTGCGCAGGCCGGGCCAGTCCAGCCGGGTGATCGCCATCCACCCAAGCTATCTCTCTGACGGCGTGCGGCTCGGCCGAGCCGACGAAGTCGAGGACGGGGTCGTACCGACGACCTCCCGCCGCGTCGTTCCGGTCACCATGACGACCTGGAAGACGGATCCTTACCGGGTACCGCTGTGATGACATAGGGACATGATCATCTCGCGGCGGGTGACGGTCGTCGTCTCGGCGGTGGTCGCGGTCCTGGCGGTGCTCGCGGTGGCGGCGGTGCTCGTGCTGCGGCACCGCACTCCTGTGGCCGCCCCCGCCGCCGTCGGGGATCTCCCGAACCCGACGGTGCGCGACGTCGGCGACCCGATCAAGGTTGCCGTGACCGCCGACCAGGCGTTCTCCGTCGCGGTGCCGGGCGTGGGCCAGGTGACGGCCCCGGCCGGCAGCTTCTCGTCCACCGGCTCGGTCACCGTCCAACGGCTCGCGGCCGAGGCGCCGGCCGGTTCCCTGGTGGAGGTCGCCGGCCCCGGCATCGACGTGTCCTTCAGCGGCACGACCCTGAGGAACCCGGTCACCGTGACCTTCGACGACCCCGCGACCCGGGACCGCCTGCCGTCCGGCGCGTTGCCGGTCGTGCTGCACCGGCCGGGCGGCGGCGTCTGGGAGGCCCGCTCGGCCCTCGCCGCCGCGGCGGGCGGGCCGCCGCAGCTGGTCACGACCGACTTCTCGCCGAACCTGCTCGGCTGGGTCAAGCTGCCGGACTGGGCCAGGAACCTCGGCGACTCGCTCGCCGACGTGGCCACCCAGCGCACCGACCCGCGGCCCTGCGCGGGCGGCGCCCCGAAGTGGAGCACGGTCAGCAACAAGACCACGCTCGTGCACCTGTGCGCGATCACCAACAAGGACCGGGCCGAGCTGCAGGTGCAGACCAACCGCCGGTTCTTCGAGTGGGTCAGCGTCGCGCCCGGCGCCGAGTACCTGTACGTCAACGACGAGCAGGACTGGTTCCGCAGCGCCCTCGCGAACGTGACCAACCGGGACCGCAACCGCGAGGTGCTGCTGCCCGGCAACGGCTGGCTGAGCGCCGGCTACAAGCAGCCGGAGCGCTCCGAGGACAAGGCGTTCAACGCCTACATAGACCACATCAGCGCCGCGTTCAGCGTCGGCGGCGCGATCCTCGGCCTGGACCCGCGCGACAACGTCCAGGGCTCGTTCCTGACCGTCGTGCAGTGCCTGGACAAGCTGCGCACGTTCCCGTCGTGGGACAGCGCCAAGGACTTCGTGCAGTGCTTCGTCGAGAACTCCCTGGAGAACCTGGCGAACCCTGAGAAGGCGTTCAACCAGGCGATGGGCCTGTTCGGCGAGGCCGGCTACGCGAAGGAGGCCGAGGCGTCGCTGCGCAAGTCGATCAACCGGCTCCGCCTGCTCGGCCGCCTGATCAAGATCTTCGGCGTCGCCGGGGTCATCACCGCCACGTTCTCCCAGCTCCCGGACGCGTTCTCGCAGTGGGGCAAGGACCAGCCGGGCGGGTTCACGCTCAAGCTGACCGGCTCGGCCGCCGCCGTGACGGCGTTCCGCACGGTCGACCCGTGGCGTGACGGCGCCGCCGGGAAGGCCACCACGAAGGCCGCCCCCGCCGACAGCTCCTGCATCCCGTCGGAGCTGGCACCGCGCCGCGACGGGTACCGCTGCTTCGTCGGCAACCAGATCCAGGACCCGTGCTTCGCCAGCCCGTCGAGCAGTACCGAGTTCCTCTGCGCGCCCGGCACCACGACGGGCACCTGGACGCGGTACACCGGACTCGCCCACGACCCCGGCGACGCCAACGACGGCACGCCCGGCAAGACCGACGTGTTCATGGTGAAGCTCGCCAACGGCGCCGAGTGCCGCCGCCGCTCGGGCAGCGGCCCGCAGGGCGTGCCCGGCTACCCGTACTGGGTCGGCGGCTGCACCGGCGGCCCGTTCGGCTCCAGCGGCGTGATCTGGCGGATCGGCGCGGACATGGGCTCGGCGCCGAACTTCCCGCTGTACCCGACCGACGACCCCCGCTCCTGGGCCGCCGCGGTGGAGACGTCGCCGGGCAGGGTCGAGCGCCTCCCGGTGGTGACGGCCTGGCGATGAGCGACACTGATCTCTCGTGGACACCAGTGACGTGTGGCGCCTCGTCGACGAGGCGCGCCGGGAGTTGGGCGAGACGGCCGAGGCCGGCGAGGTCGCCGAGCGGATGGCCGCACTGCTGGCCCGGCGCGACCCGGCCGAGATCGTCGCCTTCGCCCAGCCCCTGTGGGACGTGCTCACCGAGTCGTACCGCGCCGACCTGTGGGCCGCCGCCTACCTGATCAACGCCGGCGCCTCCGACGACGGCTTCGACTACTTCCGCGGCTGGCTGGTGGCCCAGGGCCGGACGGTGTACGAACAGGCCCTGGCCGACCCGGACAGCCTCGCCGGCAACCCGGTCGTCCGGCGGGCCGCCGCGGACGACGAGGAACTCGAGTGCGGGGAGATCCTCGGCGTCGCCTGGGACGCGCACCTGGCCGCGACGGGCCGCGAGCTGCCCCCGGGCGCGTTCACGATCCGCCACCCGGCCCTCGACGCGGCGTGGGACTTCGACTTCGACGACGGGTCGGAAATGCGCCGCCGCCTGCCTCGCCTCACCGAGCTCTACGACGGCCCGAAGGGGTAGTCACCAGGACGCGGCGAGGCCGGGTCACGCCAGCACGAGCAGGTCGAGGGCGTCGACCACCGGGCCGTCCGCGGTCTCGGCCGCCGCGCGGAGGCGGGCCACGCCCGCCGCGTACGCCGCGTCGGTGATGAGCTGCAGCGGCGTGTGCGCCTCCCGGCGCAGGCCGGCCGTGAACTCCCGCAGCGACGGCGCGGTGACCTGGGGTACCGGCTCGAAGCCCACGACGGTGAAGCCGGTGAATGCCTCCTCGACGCGGGCGGCGCTCGGGTACCGGTCGAGCACCGCGACGGCCTCCGGGAAGTACCGGAACAACGCGACCCCCTCGGGGCGCCCGGCGAAGACCGAGCGGATCAGCACCGGGCCGCCCGGCCGCAGCACCCGGCGGATCTCCCGGGCGGCGGCCGCCAGGTCCGGGATGTGGTGCACGACGGTGGAGAGCCAGACCGCGTCGACGCTCGCGTCGGCCAGCGGGACGGCTGCGGCGTCGCCGGCGAGCGTCGGCGCGAACACCGCCCGCTCGCGCATCGCCGCCGACGGTTCGACCGCGACCACCTCGACGCCGGGCCACCACTGCCGGAACGCGCGGGCCCAGCTGCCGGTACCGCTGCCGAGGTCGAGCAGGCGCAGCCCCGGGCGCGGGTCGAGGTACCGCAGCATCGCCGCCCGCCACTCGCCGAGCGCGTCGTCGCCGAGGTGCCGGTTCGCCGCGAACGCCGCCGCATCGACACCGTTGTACGCGATGAGGCCCATGCGCCGAGCCAACCCGCCCCGGGCCGTGGATGGCAAGGAGAAGTGCATAGGCTCACGGGTATGACATTCGCGACGGAACGGGCGGCGCTCATCGCGGTGGACCTGATGCCGCGCATCGTGGAGCAGGACCTGGGGCCGCACCGGGGTGCGGACGTGGTCGCGCGGACCGTCCGCCTCGCCGACGCCTTCCGGCGGGCCGGGGGCACGGTCGTGCTGGTGCGGGTGGAGCGGCCCAATGTCACCGAGCAGCCGCCCGGCAGCGGCTTCGTGCCGGAGCTCGAGCCCCGCAACGGTGACGTCGTCGTGGTCAAAAGGACGATCGGAGCCTTTTACGGTACCGACCTGGCCGCCGAACTCCGCCGGCGCGGGATCGACACGGTCGTGATGACCGGCATCGCGACCACCATGGGCGTCGAGTCGACCGCGCGGGCCGCCGCCGACCACGGCTTCGAGGTGCTGTTCGCGGCCGACGCCATGAGCGGCATGACGGCCGCCGAGCACGAGCACGCCCTGTCCGTCACGCTGCCGCGCTTCGGCGACGTCCTCGGCACCGAGCAGGTGCTCGCCCTGGTCGCGTCCGCCTAGCAACTCCGGTTGACTAATCTCCAATTAGTCAACTACGGTTGCTTGCATGCCCGACGTCACTGTTCCCCGGGATCCCGCCGACGCGCTGGCCGCCGTGGCCGCCCTGCGCCGGCTGGCCGACCAGCTGGAAGACGCCGCCGTCGAACAGGCCATGCGAGCCGGCTGGGGCTGGCCGCAGGTCGCCGAGGCGCTCGGCGTGACCCGTCAGGCCGTCCACAAGAAGCACATCAAGCGGCTGATCGCCGCCGGTGTCGAGCTGAGGAGGCGCTGAGCCGTGGCCGAATTCGACCGGTACCTCAAGACGATGCTCACCCGGGCCGAGACCGAGGCCCGCGCGGACGGCTCGGCGACGGTGGAGGCGCAGCACCTGCTGCTCGCCGTCGCCGCCGACCCGGACAGCCCGCCCGGCAGGGTCCTGGCCGAGGCCGGGCTCGACCACGCGGCGATCCGCGCGGCGCTGCACCGCGAGTTCGAGGCCAGCCTGGAGACGGTCGGGATCTCGCTGCCGGCGCTCGACGCGGGACCCGCCAGCCCCGACCCGGACCGCACGCCGCGCCCGGGCGCCTCGATCCAGCTCGCGCTGGAGCGCGGCGTCAAGGCCGGAGCCGGCGGGGACCTGCGCCCGGCGCACCTGGTGCTCGGCATCCTCCAGGCCGAGGTGGGGACGGTGCCGCGGGCACTCGCCCTGGCCGGCGCCGACCGCGGCGCGCTGATCGCCCGGGTGCGGGAGACGCTGCGGTGATCGAGGTCGATGGATTGCGGATGCGGTACGGCACCCGGGACGTCCTGCACGACGTGTCGTTCCGGGCGCGGCAGGGCGAGGTGGTGGCGCTGCTCGGGCCGAACGGCGCGGGCAAGACCACGACGATCGAGATCCTGGAGGGCTTCCGGATGCGCTCGGCGGGCCGGGTGACGGTGCTGGGCACCGATCCGGCGCACGGCGACGAGCGGTGGCGGGCCCGGCTGGGCGTGGTCCTCCAGTCCTGGCGCGACCACGGCAAGTGGCGGGTCCGCGAGCTGCTGGCCTACCTCGGCGGCTACTACGCCCGCTACGGCCGGAACATGGACCCCGACGAGCTGATCGCGGCGGTCGGGCTGACGGACCAGGCGCACCAGCAGGTCCGCAGGCTCTCCGGCGGGCAGCGCCGCCGGCTCGACGTGGCGATCGGCATCGTCGGCCGGCCCGAGGTGCTGTTCCTGGACGAGCCCACGGCGGGCTTCGACCCGCAGGCCCGCCGCGAGTTCCACGACCTGGTCCAGCGCCTGGCCGACGAGCACGGGACCACGGTCCTGCTCACCACGCACGACCTCGACGAGGCCGAGCGGCTCGCCGGCCGCATCGTCATCCTCAGCGGCGGGCGGATCGTCGCCGACGGCACCACGGCCGCGCTGGCCCGGCAGATCGCCGGCCGTGACGAGGTGCGCTGGACCCTCGGCGGGCAGCGGTTCATCGAGCTGACCGACCGCTCCACCCGGTTCGTGTTCGACCTGTTCCGCGAGCACGGCGACAGCGTCGCCGACCTCGAGGTCCGCCGGTCCTCGCTGGAGGACGCCTACCTCGCCCTGGTGCGCCGGGCCGAACTGAGCGGAGCCGCGCGATGACCACTGTGCGTTCGGGCCTGCGGCAGGGACTGATCGAGCTGCGCCAGTCCTTCACCGGCGGTGAGCTGATCGGCAACCTGTTCTGGCCGCTCGCGACCCTGGTGGCGATCTTCCTGCTGCGCCACCGCCCCGTCGACGGTACCGAGCTGGGGCTGGGCACCCTGGTCCTGCCCGGGGTGCTGGGCATGTTCGTCGCCCTGGGCATGCTGCTGATCGTCCAGCACCTCACCGCCGACCGCGAGGACGGCACGCTGCTGCGGGCCCGGGCGATCCCCGACGGGGTGCGCGGCTACCTGATCGGCAAGCTCGTCACCGTGTCGGCGACGGTGCTGGCGTACCTGGCGATCCTGCTCGTGCCCGGCATGCTCGTCGTCGACGGCTTCCGCCTCGGCGACATCGCCTGGCCCACCCTGGCCTGGGTCCTGCTGCTCGGCCTGGTCGCCACCCAGTCGGCCGGCGCGATCCTCGGCGCGCTGCTCAGGAGCTCCCGCGGCGCGGGCATGCTCTCCGTGCCGATCCTGGCGCTGATCGCGATCTCCGGCATCTTCTACCCCGTCAGCGCCCTGCCACGGTGGCTGGAGTGGGTCGCGCAGGCGTTCCCGGTGTACTGGCTGGGCCTGGGCATGCGCTCGGCCCTGCTCCCGGACGCGGCGGCCGCCGTGGAGATCGGCGGCACGTGGCGCCACCTGGAGACGGCGGCGGTGCTGGGCGCCTGGGCCGTGGCGGGCCTGGTCGTGGCCCCGCTCGTACTGCGCCGCATGGCCCGCCGCGAGTCCGGCTCCCGCGTCGCCGAACGCCGCGAGCAGACCCTCCAGCGCGTCGGCTAGGGCGCGATCAGATGTCCGGCGATTCCTGGTCGATTTCGGCCAGGAACCGCTCGGCGCGGCGCGCGAAGAGGTAGGCCCCGCGTTCGTCCGATCGGGCGCGGGCTGCTTCGGCGGCGGCTCGCACGACGTCGACGGGTTCGCCGCGGGCGTGCAGCAGGCGCGCGCGCAGCAACAGCAGGAGCCCTTCGGCGAACCGTTGGCCGTAGGTCGTGATGGCCTGGTCGGCTCGGTCGAGGGCGGTTGCGGCCGCGTCGGGCATGTCGGCGGCCAGCCACATCTCGGCGATCAGTCCGTAGTGGTATGCGATGCCCCAACGCGGCGGGTCGAGGAGGGTCGCGGCCAGGAGCTGTTCGGCCTCTGCCGCCTTGCCGGCCGGGTCGTCGCCGGTGAGTGCACAGGCCCAGAGCCGGTCCAGCAAGATGTAGTGCTCCTGCGCGACGCCGGAGCGGTCGGCGCCGGCCGCGATCCACCGCTCGCCCGCCCACATCACCCATCGCGCGTCACCGGCCATCGAGGCCGCCATGGTGTGGTAGTACGCCCAGACCGTAAACAGGTCTTCGTCGGCCAGGTACGCCGTGTCGATCGCGGACCGTGCCGTCTCGACATCACCGTGCAGCGCGGTGATCACGGCCAGCCAACCGATCCGCTCGTTCGGCACCTTCCACGGCCGGGCGTCGCCGGCACCACGGTGCGGGCTGGTGTGGCCCTGCTCGCTGAAGCAGCGGTACGCCTCGCCGATGTTGCCGATGTCCCACTGGTGCAGGCCCCAGGCATGCCGACCGTACGCCTGGACGGTCGGGTCAGCGGACGCCTGTCCTTGCTCGTACACCCGGCGAGCCCACCTCCCACGGTCCTTCTCGATCACGGTGTAGGCCCCGACCAGCCGAACGAACAGAAAGTCGGCGGCCTGCGTCTCGCGGCCGAGCATGCGGGCCACGTACTCGGCCCGCTCCAGCAGGTCGAACGTCGAACCGCCGTATCCCGCGTGCCTCCTGGCGACAAGGGTGAGCAGTGACAGGACCGACAGCTCCAGGTCCCGCAGGCCGGCCGTGCGCGCGATCTGGGCGGCCGACTCCAGGTGCCGGCCGGCGGCCGCGAACGCGAGTTTGGTCGCCGCACGGCGCCCGGCACGGGCCAGTGCCTGAGCGGTGCGAGCCGGGTCGGCGAGCGGGCCGGCGGCCCAGAGGTGGTGGGCGAGGCGTTCGGCGACAGACTCGTCGTCCACATGGGTGCGTTCGAGGGCGTCGGCGACCAGCAGATGCAGGTGGACGGTCTGCTGCCGCGTCGTGGTCTCGGTGACCGACTCGCGGACCAGGTCGTGCGCGAACCGTAGCGAGTGCGGGCTTTCCGGCTTGGTTTCCAGCAGACCGAGCGCCTGCAGCGGTTCGAGGCGTTCGAGGCAGTCCGCGACGTCGACGCCGCCTGCGGCGGCGAGCAGGGCGAGGTCCACGTCGCGGCCGATGAGCGCGGCGACATGCAGCAGGTCGCGAGCGCTGTCGTCGAGACCGGCCATCCGGTCGCGGACGACGTCTCGTACGGTGGCCGGTACCCCGGCCGGCACTGCTGCCTCGCCGTCGCGCAGCGAGCCGCCGTCGCTCAGGAGCCGGGACAGCTCCCGGACGAAGAACGGATTGCCGGCCGTACGGGTATGGATGCCGCGGGCGACATCAGCGCCCGGGTCCTGGCCGATTTCGCGGCGGATGAGCTCGGTCACCTCGCTCAAGCCGAGCGGGCCGAGCCGGATCCTGCGGTGATCCGGCAGCCGACTGGCCGCGGCCAGGACCCGCGACAAGTCAGAGCCGGGTACGGGTGCGCGATCACGGAGCGCGCCGATGATCACCGTGCCGGCGGGTAGCCGCGCCGCGAGGTGGCCGAACAGCTGGAGCGAGGCGGTGTCAGCCCATTGGAGATCATCGAGGATCAGCAGCGTGGGCCGTTGCGCGGAGGCCTGCCCGACTACGGTGACGACCTGTTCGAGCAGCCGGAACTGGGCGCCGCTGTCAGGAACCGTTGGCGCGGCCGCGCTGTCGTTTCGCGGTTCGAGGAGGCCGCCGAGATCACTGGCGAGCCACTTCTCCCGCAACGGCGCCGGCAGGCTGTCGAGGATCGGACGCAGCGCCTGCTCCCACGGCCACATCGACGGTGTTCCATCACCTTCCAAGCAGGAACCCCAGACCACGAACGGGCCGAGCCGGCTCGCCTCGGCGGCGGTTTCCTGCAGCAGGCGGGTCTTGCCCACGCCCGGTTCGCCTTCGACGATGGCGAGCGCCGAGCGGCCGGTGAGTGCCATCTCGACGGCTTGCCGCAGGACGGCGAGCTCCTCGGCCCGGCCGACCAGCCCGGCCGCTCGCACCGACGCGCCGTCATCCCCGACGTCCGCACCCGTCACGACCGGCGACGTCGGAGGCTGCGCCAGTACCTGCAGATATGCGGCCTGCAGCGCCGGGCCGGGCTCGACACCGAGCTCGTCGGCGAGGCGGTCGCTGACCGTGCGGAACGCCGACAATGCCTCCGCACGGCGTCCCGCGGCCCCGAGGATGGCGATGAGGCTGGCCTGCACCGGTTCATGGAACGGCGCCATCGATGCGGCCAGCCGCAACGCCGGCAGCACAGGCACCGGCCGGCGCAGCGACATCGCCAGTTCGGCCGCTGCAGCGCACGCGGCGTGGAACTCGTCGTCGAGGGCCGCGAAGATCGGCAACGCGGTCGGCCCATGCGTGAATCCGTCGCCCGCACGGCCCTGCCACAGGCCGAGCGCTTCGACGTAGCGATCAAGCGCCGTTTCGTGACGATGCTGTGCGAGGGCCTCTTTCGCGGTCTCGACGAGCTCCCGGAAGGCGACCAGGTCCAACATGCCGGAAGGCGCCGCGAACAGGTAGGTGTTGCCGCGGCGGTGCAGGTATGAGCCGGTACTCCGGGAGGGGATCGCGGGTTCGAGCAGCCGCCGCAACGCGCCGACGTACTTCTGGATGACGTTGAGCGCGCTGCTGGGAACGCCGGCGCCCCAGATCAGATCGATCAACTCGCTCGCGCTGATCGGCCTGCCCACCCGAGCCAGCAGCAAGGCCAGCAGATACGCCTGCTGCCGGGGACCGGTGTCCAGCTCGACACCGTCCCGCCACACCCGTAACGGGCCGAGGACCTGCAGGCGCAAACCAACGCCACCGACCGGCCGCCCCTCGTCGTCAGGCTGGACCGGATGAACTGGCAAGGCCACGCCAACCCCCGCGAACATGACAGATAGTCCGCTGACCAGCCGTCGAACGCGGAGTTGCAGCGCGCGCAAAGCCTACCGGTCCAAACCCTGCCCAGAAACCCACCAAAACGTCGATCCGACCAGGCACGCAGCCCTGCGAACGTTGGTGGACACCGCGCTAGCCGCGGGCCACGAGGATCTCGGCCAGTTGCCGGCGCACCTTCCGCGAGGTGCCCGGCATGGTCGCGAGGACCTGGAGCTCGGCGGGTTCGAGCTCGGGCCGCCCGGCCAGCGCGAGGGCGGCCGAGTACGGCCGGACGACCCGGTGCGCGAGCAGCCCCGTGACGCGCTCCAGGACGCGGAGCAGGACCTCGCGGTCGGCCCGCGGGTGGGCCGCGAGGACGCGCAGCAGGTGGTTGGTGTCCCACACGCTGAACTCGCTGTCCAGGATCCGCAGCAGCGCGCCGGGCCCGGTCCGCGGCTGCTGCGCGACCGCGAGACGCACGAACGGGTAGGGGCTGCCGGCGAGCGCGTCCAGGCCCGCCGGGTCGAGCCGCGGGTCCGCGGCGGCCTGCCGGTAGTGCACCGGCGACCGGTTCACGGCGGGCAGCAGCGACTCGAGGTCCACGCCGGCCACGGTACGCGTCGCCACGAGCACCTCCCACGACCCGGAGGCGCGGCCGGGCGGTAGCGTCGGTCTCCGTGTGGGTCGAGATCCATGTTTTCCAGGGCCGGATATACGTGACCGGGACCTGGGCCTTCTCCGGCGGGGTCCGGGTCGAGGACGGCGTGCCCGCGCGGCGGCTCGGGCAGCTCGTCGCCGAGCAGCTGCACCGCCCCGCCGGGGACGGCGCGTGGCGGGAGTTCTGCGAGACCGTCGCCGGTGTCGCGGTGCGGAAGTTCCGGCCCGAGAAGCGCGTGCGGGCCTACCGGTCCGGCGGCGCGTGGCACGTCGACGCCAAGCCGCACGACGCCGACGCGCCCACGCACACGGTCGCGGCGGACGAGCTGGGCGCCGCGGTGCTGCGGGAGCTGGCCGCCCTCGACCCCCGGTGGCCGGTCGTGCGCCGCGTCGAGGTGACGACGATGGCGACGGGTGAGCTGTACGTCAGGTCCAGCGCCGGCGGGCACACGGCGGTGCCGGACACCCTGCGCGACACGGTGCGGCGCGCGCTCGCCGAGGCCGACGACTCGCTCCTCGGCGCCCCCGCCGGGATCGACCGGCGCCTGCTCGACGGTGGCGCCGAGGTGATGGTCGACGAGCTGTCCGACGGCACGGTCCGGCTCACCGGGCACGGCATCGCGAACAGCCGGCCCACTCCGTACGAGACGCGGACCGGAGACCTCGACGAGGTGCTGGAGCTGATCCGCTCCCTACCCGCCCAGCACCTGCCGCCGGGCACCCCGACCGGCGCGGGCTTCGGCTTCAAGTGCAGGTGGCTGGCGGTTCGCGGCCGCGGTACCGCCGAGGTCGCCGCCGCCATCGGACGCACCGGTGGCCGGCCGGTCGGCTGGGACGAGGGTGTCGACGGCGCGTATGAGCGGCGGGTGTTCGTGTCGCCGCCCACCGGCGGGTGGGTCTTCGTGGTCGGCGCGCTGCTGCCGTTCGACGGGCTCGCGGTGGCGGGGCTGAGCGAGCGGCTCGGCGCCGAGGTGCAGTTCTTCGGCACGCATCGGGTCTCGGAGTACCACGAGTGGGCGCTGGCCACCGGCGGCCGGCTGGTCCGCCGGCTGCGGTGCGACGGGTGCAGCGGCGAGTTCGAGCAGCAGGGCGCGCCGACGCCGGTGGAGGTCGAGCTGGGCGTCGCGGACGACGCGGACATCAGCGAGATGACCGTGATGCGGGTCGCCGCGGCCTGGAGCCTCGACCCGAACACGCTGCCTCTGGTCGAGTCGAGCCCCGAGCCGGGCCTGCTGTTCTAGCGGAAGTCGCGCAGGATCATCTCGACCAGGTCGTCGACGTCGACCATGGGCGAGCCGGTCATGCCGAGCCGGTGCAGCAGGGTGCCGACGACGACGTCGACGAAGAACAGCACCCGCTGCTCGGACTCGCCCAGCACCTCCTGCAGCGCGACGCGGTACGGATCCTGCAGCTGGGTCGACAGGATCTGGCGCAGCTCGGGGTCGTTGACGGCGTCGGTGAACACGCCCGCGAAGGCCGCGCCGATCCCGGGCTCGCCGATCTTCGCCGCGATCCAGCGGATCGCCGCCGTGATGATCTCCGCCCGGTCGGCGCCCTCCAGCGGCGCCGGGCCGAACGCGTCCACCAGGCAGGCCGTGATCAGCGCGCCCTTCGACGGCCAGCGGCGGTAGATCGTCGTCTTGGCGATGCCGGCCGCGGCGGCGATCCGGTCGACGGTCGCCCGCGTGTAGCCGAGCTCGTGGACCGTCCGCAGTGTGGCCGCGAACACCGCGTCGTCGATCCCGGAGCGCGGGCGGCCGGGCGGTCTGGTGGACATCCGCCCACAATACCGCTACCTTTAGTATCGATACTGAAGGTAGCGTAATTCGAGGGGGAACTGTGAAGCCACCGCTGGGGATTCGGATGCTGCACGCGGTACGGAAGCAGCCCGACTGGGCGGCCATGCCGGCCGAGGCCCTCGACGCCTTCCGCGACGCGGAGAACCGCCGGCGCTCCTCGAAGCTGGTGCGGGTCATCTCCGGCTTCCCGGACCGCGGGGCGGCGATCACCTGGCAGCGGGTCGCGCTCCCCGACCGGACGCTGCCGGTCCGGGTGTACCGCCCGGAGGCCCCCGGCAACCACCCGCTCGTCGTCCACGTGCACGGCGGCGGGTTCGTCGGCACGGCACCGCAGAGCGACTGGATCAACAGCCACCTCGCCGCCCGGCTGCCCGCGGTGGTCGTGTCGGTCGAGCACCGCCTGCTCAGCCGGGACACCCCGCTGCCGGCCGCGGTCGACGACGGCTGGGACGTGCTGCGGCACGTCCTGGACGCCCCGGCGCGGTGGGGCGTCGACCCGGCCCGGGTCGCGCTGTTCGGCGAGAGCGCGGGCGGGGTGGTCGCCGCCCTGTCGGCGCTGCGGGCCCGCGACGCCGGCCTGCCGCTGCGGGCGCAGGTCCTGGTCAACCCGGTCGCTGACCTCACATCGAGCGCGTTCGACTACCCGTCGATGCGCGAGCACGCGGACAGCCCGACCCTGAGCGTGACCCAGATGGAGCTGTTCCTCCGCCTGGCTGCCCCGGACGGCACCGACGCCAAGGCCCTGTCACCGCTCTTCGCCGGCGACCTGAGCGGCCTGCCCCCGGCGCTCGTCGTCGTGCCGGCCCTGGATCCGGTGGCCGACCACGGCCGCGCCTACGCCGAGGCCCTCCGCTCCGCCGGCACTCCCGTCCGCCTCACCGAGCACGAGGGCGCGCCGCACGCCTTCGTCAGCATGCCCGGCGTGGTCCCGCAGGCGAAGGCCGCCCGCGCGGAGATCGCTAGCTTCCTGCGGACCCACCTGTGACCTTGCCGGCCACGCGGGGGCGGGCAAGGCCGTCGACGGCGACGCAGATGCCGAAGACCCGCGCCGGGGTCGTCCAGCCGTTGACCCGGCCGCGGTTGTTGCTGATCTGGACGCGGCCGGCGGCGACGGCCGACACGAGGTGGAGGTACGTCGTCCCGGACACCCGGGCCAGCACGATGTCCCCGACCTCGACCCGCGCCGGGTCCACCGGCGCGACCCTCACGAGCTGGCGGCTGCGGATCAGCGGCACCATCGACGAACCCGTGGGGCGGAACTCGACCGTCGCTCCCCCGGCGACCCGCGCGGCCATCAGCTCCAGCATCCCCATCGGTCCAGCCTGCGCCCGGCCGTCGCCGCGCGCGAGCGATTATCGTGGCCGCATGTCTGCCTACGGCCCGGCCCTGTTCGTCGCCCGCAAGGACGGCGCCGCCCTGCCCGAGGACGAGCAACAGGCGGTCCTGGCCCTGGCCCGGGCGGCCGCCGAGCGCCTCCGGCTGCGCGACGAGCAACGCGAGCCGGCCGTCCCCGGGATCTACGACTACGACGGCTACGAGAGCGGTGCGCTGGGGATCCTGCTGTACTCCGGGTACGCCTACGGCGAGATGCCGGAGGAGATCCAGCAGGACCAGGAGGAGACCTGGTCCGACGAGTGTGCCCGGGTTGGCGCCGAGATCGAGCGCCGGTGCCCAGGCCGCTACACGTTCACGGGTTACGGCGTCGAGGACTGACGGCGGATCCGCTCGATCGTCGCCTCGGTGGCGGCCGGGTCGGTCATGCCAAGGCCGGCGCGGCGGCGCAGCTTGGAGACGACGATGTCGGCCAGCGGCGCGTCCCGCCACTTGCGCCACCGGGTCGTGAACCACATCGACTTGCGGGCCAGCAGCTTGATCTCGGCCGCCTCGGCCGCCTCCGCGGGGACGGCGGCGCCCGTCGCGGCGGCCAGGGTCTGCCGCTCGCGGTGGCGGTCGGAGCGGTTCGGGGTGCGCTTGTTGCGGCGGATGTTCTTGCGGGAGCTCTTGTCGTTCTCGCCGTAGTCGTTGCGCCGGTCCTTGGCGTAGCTCAGCGCCTTCTTCTCCTGCGGGTCGCGGCGGGCCATCCCTTCACGGTACGGCCGGGGTCAGGTAGGCGACAGGGCGGAACGCGCGCGGGTTCGGTGCACGTCCGAGGTGGCATGTTCCGGAGAAGCCTTGCGGTCGTCGTGCTCGCCCTGCTGGCCGGCGGCTGCCAACAGCCTGCCGATCCCGCGCCGGTCACGCCACCCACCGTTGCACCGGTGAGTTCGCCGGTGGCGTTCAACCTCAAGCTCGGCGCCGGGCAGCGCCTCACCATGCGCTCGGAAGCGCCCGGCGCCTGCCCGGGTCTCGACGCGTGGGTCGACCTCGGCGGCCGGCGGTCCGTCCGGCTGGCCGCCTACGCGACCACGTGCTCCACCGACGGCAACGGGCGGATCGGCAACGGCCGCCACGGGGTGTACCGCAGCGCCGCGGACGTCCCGGCCGACCGCCGCGCCACGGCTATCACGGTCCAGACGGCGCTCGGCGCCGGGATCGTGTTTTCCCAGCAGTACTACGAATGCACCAACTCCTGCAGCAACTACACGGAGCCGGTGGCCGTGATCGCGCTCGACCACCCGGCGGATCCGGCGTTCCCGACATTGATCGTCATCTCAGAAAAGGGCACGATCGACCTCGATCACATGACGGCGTTGCTGCGCGAGCAGCTGCTGGCGTAGCCGCTCAGTCGAGTCGCCGCTTGGGCGTCTCCCAGCGCATGACGAGCTCGGTGCGGCCGGTCGCGGTGGGCTTGACCCGCCAGACGGCCTTGGGCTGCTTGGTGTTCGACATGATGCTTGCCTCTCGGTCGGTTGAGTACTGCAATCATCATGCCGTTCACCTGACGTTCACCGCGTTCACCTTGACGACACCTTGACGGTGACCGCAACCACACGGCCCGCTCGCGGCGGCAGCCTTAGGCTGTGGCGCATGAAGGCCCGCGTGGTCATCGCCGCCGCGATCGGCTTCGTCGCCTCGGTCGCGGCCGGAGTCGGCACCTACGGCATCGTGAACCTCGGCGACTGCGAGGCGACCGGGAACTGCCGGCTCTCCTTCAGCGTCGTCATGGTCGCCTTCATCGGCGGCTCGGCGCTGGCCGTCATCGCCGTCCTCGCCGGCGGCGGGCTGCGCCTCATGGGCGTGCTCTTCACCGCACTCGCGGCCGGCGCCATCGCGGCCGCGGTGTCGGGCAACGAGCTCGGCTGGCTCCTCGGGGGCATCTTCCTGCTCGTCGGGTTCGGCATCGTGGCGGCGGCCGTGCACACCCGGCGGGTGACGCGGGAGGCCGGCGCCAGGATGCGGGCCGCCTTCGCGGGAACGCGGGAAACGCTCACGGGTCCCGGCCTGCCGGCGGCGGGCACCGTGCTGTCGGTCAGCGACACCGGCACCACCGTGAACGACGACCCGCTGGCGATGCTGCGGCTGCGGGTCGAACCGGCCGACGGGTCGGCGGCGTTCGAGGCGGTGGCGACGAGGCTGGTGTCGCGGCTGGCAGCGCCACGGCCGGGCGACCGGTTCGCCGTCGAGTACGACCCGGCGGACCCGACCCGGCTCGCCGTCCGCGAAGCGCTGCCGGCCGAGCCGGGGCACGCCTGAGCTGGTCACCGTTCCCACTTCAGGGGAAGCGTCACGCAGAGTTCGGTGCCGCGGCCGGGCGGGCTCCGGACGTCGATGGCGCCGCCGAGGGACTTCACGCGGTCCTCGAGACCGACCAGGCCCGAGCCTCCGCCGGGATCGGCGCCACCGACACCGTCGTCGCGGATCTCCAGGACGAGCGTGTCGGGCGAGCTCCTGACACAGACGGACACGACCGAGGCCTTGGCGTGCTTGGCCACGTTGGCGAGTGCCTCCGAGACGATGTAGTAGGCGGCCACCTCGACGGTCTTGGTAAGGCGGTCGTCGATGCGGATGTCGCCTTCGACGGGGACCACGGAACGGCGGATGAGCCCCTTGAGCGCGGGCTCGAGGCCACCCTCGGACAGGACCGCCGGATGGATGCCCCGCGAGAGCTCGCGAAGATCGTCGGCCAGGCTCTTGAGGGCATTGCGCATCTCCGACAGGTCGGCCTTGAGCTTGGGCAGTCCCGGCGGGGTCTCCGACTCGGCGTTCGCCATGGCGAGGGCCAGCGCGATGAGCCGCTGCTGCGCCCCGTCGTGGAGGTCGCGCTCCAGCCGCCGCCGCGTCTCGTCGGCCGCGGCGATGATGCGTGCGCGGGACGCGACCAGCTCGGCCCGGCTCTCGGTGTTGGCGATGCTGCTGGCCAGCAGTTCGGTGAACTCGCAGATCTGGTGCTCGACGTCGGCCGGGAACGCGGCGGGGTGTCTCGACCCGGCGATCGCGATGCCCCACAGCCGCTGGTCGACGATGATCGGCGCGCCGATTGCCGAGCGGATGGCCGCCTCTCGCACGGCGACCCCGATGGAGCTGTCGGCCTGGCTGTAGTCGGCCATCCGTGCCGGGCGCCGCGACTGGAACACCATCGTCGAGATGTCGTGGCCGCCGAGCGAATAGTTGACCGGCGCCTGCAGTACGCCCGGATGCCGCTCCCAGGTGGCGAGCATGGTCGCGCTGGCGTCCATCTCGTACCGCGCGACGACCCCGATGTCGGCGTTGAGGACTCCGCCGACGGCGGCGGCCACGGCGGCGAACACCTCGGCCGGCGTGGCGTTCTGCGCGACGAGTGTCGCCACCCGCCGCAGCGCTGCCTGCTGGTCGGCGAGCACGCCGCGGCGCGCCTCGGAGGCCATCTCACGTCGCTGGGCGGCGGTGACGAGCTGGCCGATGGCGGTGGCCAGCACGAGGAACACCGTCGCCTCCGACACGTCGTCGATGCTCGGGCTCCCGACGGGATGGGTCGGCTGCAGGTAGTACCAGTCGAAGGCGAGGAAGCCCGCGAGCGCCACCGGGACACCGAACGCGGCGCCGGCCCGATAGGTGAGCGCCACGACGCCGAGAATGCCGAGTACGACGACGACCGGCATCGTGAGATACGGCACGCCGTAGATGACCGCGGCAGCGACGATCGGAAACGTGACCGCGGCAGTCATCAGGGCAAGCGCCGATCTGACACCTGCCCGGGCAGCACTTCCGAATGCGGAACCAATCACGACGCTACGCCCTGGCTGGAAAGCCGTTCCCGCGCACGCTCCTCCCCAATTGTCCTCGCTCCCACCGCGCTTCCACAGTCACGTCGGCCGCACGCTGCCGGTCGTGCGGCACCCACGTCCCGATGCGCGCCGCCGCCGGCTCGGCGTCACGAGCGCCCGGCGAGGCGGACGGCGGCCGCCACGGCGTCGGCCAGGAGGTCGGGCGGCAGGTGGGGGGCGAGGCCGTTGAGGGCGACCGCCTGCCAGTAGCCGCTGCCGACCGCCTTCGCCGCCGTGAGGGCCTCGGCCAGCAGCTCCGGTGGCAGGTGCCCGGCCAGGCCGGCGATCGTCTGCGCCCGCCAGCGGTCGGCGGACGGGCCGGTGGCCCCGGCGGCCGTGGTGGCCACGGTCAGGGCCTCGGCGAGCCGGTCGGGCGACAGGTGGGCGGCGAGCCCGGCGAGCAGCCGGCAGCGCCTCGCCCCGTCGGCGGTCGCGGCCGCGGCGGCCAGCACCTGCCGGATGGCGACGTCGCGCTCGGCGCCGGTCAGGTACCGGACGAGGCCCAGCCGGGACTCCGCCCGCAGGTCGGGGTCGGTCACCGCCTCGGTGGCCGCGTGCGCCGCGCGGACCGCGATGGCGCGCGCGGGTCCGGCGAGCCACGGGACGAGCGCGGTCAGCCGCTCCGCCCGGGTCCGGCTGTCGCTGACGCTCACCGCGGCGTCGAGCGCCTGCCGCGCCGCGGTCGCGTACGTGGGGTCGCGCAGGTGCGCGAGCAGGCCGATGAGTGCCTCGGCGCGGTCGGCGCGGTCGGTGACGGCCAGCGCCGCGGCGTGTGCCCGGTCGGCCGCGTCGGCGCGGTCGGCGCCGAACCACAGCGGGATGCGGGTCGTGAGGGCCGCCGCCCGCGGCGCGCCGGCGGTGATCGCGGCGACGCCCTCGTCGAGCAGCGGGCCGTCGGGAAGGTACGGCACCAGTGCCGTCAGCGCCGCGGACGGGTCCGTGAGCGACTTCGCGGCGGCGAGCGCCCCGCCCAGCAGGGTCGGCGGCAGGGCCGGGGCGAGCGTGCCGAGGGCCTGCACGCGGCAGGGTTCGTCCGGCTCGGCGGCGATCGCCCGCAGCGTGGGACCGAGGCGGTCGGCGGGCAGCCGCAGCACGAGGGCGGCGAGCGCGCCGGCCCGGTACCGGCCGCCCGGGGCGGGCTTGGCCGCGGCGAGCGCGGCGGGCAGCAGCGCGGCCGGCAGGTGGGGGGCGAGGCCGGCCAGCAGCCGGGCCGCCGCGGGCGAGTCCCGCGGCATCTCCGCGGCCGTGGAGAGCGCCTCGCCGAGCAGGTCGGCCGGCAGGTACGGCGCCAGGGCGACGACCGCCTCGGCGAACCAGTCCGGGTCCGCGATGCCCGCCGCGGCGGCCCAGGCGTCCCCCGGCGCCAGCGGCGCGAGGTACGCGATCACGGCCTGCCGGTCGGCGTCGCCGGCCAGGCGCGGCAGATACGACAGGGCGTCACCCACCGGCCACGTACCGGTCGTGTGCAGCAGCTCCACCAGGCTCGCCGACGCGCCGTCGAGCGACCGGCGCCCGGCCTCCGCACGGATGCCGCCCATCGAGGTCATGCCTGAGCTTCCCTGCCCGGCCGGTCCGGGCTCAAGTGTTCCGAACGGATCCGTACAGATCCGAACGGTCCGCCGGGATGTCCGGGCCCCGGCCGGATGGCACCGTGGACGGCACTGCAGCGGTGACCGTGCGGGGGGCGGTCACCGCCGCGCATGACGGCCTCCGGCCGGCGTCCACTAGGCTTTATGCCCAGCGGCGTCGAGCGGCGGAGGCGGGATTGACGAACGTCGACGGACCCGAGCCCGCGGCCGCGACCGGCCCGGCGTCGTTCGTCGCGGTGCTGCGCGAGCTGCGGGCGTGGTCGGGCTACACGTACCGGCAGCTGGCGGCCCGCGCCGACGCCGCCGGTGACGCGCTGCCCGCCAGCACCATCGCCTCCGCCCTCAGCCGGTCGAGCCTGCCCAGGCGCGACTTCGTCCTGGCGTTCGCCCGCGCGTGCGGCCTCGACGAGGCGGCGGCCGGCCGCTGGGCCGCGGTGCGGGACGCGATCGCCGCGCAGGCGGTCGCCGAGCCGGCGACCCCGGCCGAACCGGCCGCGGCGCCGGCCATGCTGCCGCCCGACATCGCGGACTTCACCGGCCGGACGGCGCTCGTCGCGCGGCTGTGCGAGACGCTCACCGGCGACCGGCCGGCCACGGCGCCGGTCGTCGTCGCGCTGGCCGGCATGGGCGGCATCGGCAAGACGGCGCTCGCCGTGCACGTCGCCCACCGCGTCGCCGAGGCGTACCCGGACGGGCAGCTCTACGTGAACCTCCGCGGGGTGGAGGCGGCGCCCCTGGAGCCGGCCGACGTGGTGGCCCGGTTCCTGCGGGCGCTGGGCGTGGACAGCCGGGCGATGCCGGACGACCAGGAGGAGCGCACGGCACTGCTGCGCACCCGGCTGGCCGGGCGCCGGTTCCTGCTGGTGCTGGACAACGCGCTGTCCGAGGAGCAGGTCCGGCCGCTGCTGCCGGGCGCCGCCACGTGCGCGGTCGTCATCACCAGCCGGGTCCGGCTCAAGGGCATCGAGGGCGCCCGGTTCACCGACCTCGACGTCTACTCCGACGCCGAGGCTGCCGGCCTCCTCGCCCGGATGGCCGGAGCGGGCCGCCTCGCGAACGAGCCGGCCGAGGCTGCGCAGCTCCTCGCGCTGTGCGCCGGGCTGCCGCTCGCGGTGCGCATCGCCGGCGCGCGGCTGGCCGCCCGGCCCGGCTGGCCGGTCGCCCGGCTCGTCGCGCTGCTGGACCGCAGCAAACGGCTCGACGCCCTCGACGCCGGCGACCTCGCGGTGCGGGCCTCGCTCGCGCTGAGCTACCGGTGGCTGAGCGGCACCTCGCAGCGGCTGTTCCGCCTGCTCGGCCTGTTCGACGCGCCGGACTTCCCGGTGTGGCTGCCGGCGGTCGTGCTCGACTGCTCGCTGGAGGAGGCGGCCGAGCTGGCCGAGGCGCTCGTCGACGCGCAGCTGCTCACGGACGCCGGGACGGACGCCGCCGGCCAGTACCGCTACCGCTTCCACGACCTGGTCCGCCTCTACGCCCGCGAGCGCGCGGCGGCGGAGGAGCCGGCCGACGCCGTGGCGCAGGTGCTGGGGCGCGGGCTGGGCGGCTGGCTCGCGCTCGCCGAGCACATGGCCCGCCGCATCCCCGGCCCGTGCTTCGCCGAGATCCGGGGGCCCGCGCCGCGGCCGGCGACCGGCTGGGCCGCGGGGCACGTGCACCCGATGGAGCCGGTCGACTGGTTCGACGCCGAACGGGAGGCGCTGCTGTCCGCGGTCTACCAGGCGTGCCGGCTCGACCTCGACGCGCTGGCCTTCGACCTGGCCGGCTGCCTGGAGAAGTACTTCGACCTGCGCGGCATGTACCGCGACTGGACCAGCACGAACACCGCCGTGCTGGCCGCCTGCCGGCGCGCCGGCAACCGGCTCGGCGAGGCGGTCATGCTGCGCGGCCTGATGGACGTGATGACCTGGGCCCAGGACCGCACGGACGGCACGGTCATGGCGCAGCTGCGCACCGACGCGTTCCGGCTGCTGGAGATGTTCGAGGAGCTGGGCGTCGAGCGGGGCGTGTCGGACGCCGCCGTCATGTGCTCCTGGGCGCTGGTCGCCGCGGCCGACCACGACCAGGCGATCGCCATGGGTGAGCGGGCCCTGCGCAGCGCCGAGCGGTCCGGGCACGTGGGCGGGCTGGTGCGGGCCAACCTGGTCCTGGCGGTGGCGAAGTTCGACCAGGCCTGGTTCGACGCCGCGGTCGGGCACGCCGACGCCGCGCTCAGCCACGCCCGGGCCCTGGGCAACGCCCGCGCCGAGGCGACCGTCCTGCAGTACCTGGGCATCGGCCACCGCGAGCTCGGCAACCTCGAGCTCAGCCAGCGGATGCTGGGCGAGTCGCTGGCCATCTCCCGGCGGTACCGCGACAACTACACCGAGACGCTCACCCTCGTCGCGCTGGCCCGCGTCTACCAGCTGCGCGGCGACCCGCTCGCCCGCGAGACGGCCGAGCTGGCCTCGTCGCTGAGCCGCGAGTACAACATGACCCACCACCTCGCCGACAGCCTGGGGCTGCTCGGCGAGCTGGAGCTGGCCGCCGGCCGGCCCCGGCACGCGATCGAGCACCTGCAGCAGTCGGTGGCGCTGTGGCGCACCCGCGGCTGGCACTCGTACCAGGCGTCCGCGCTGAGCAGCCTGGGCCAGGCGTTCGCGAGCGTCGACCCGGCCGCGGCGCGGGCCGCCTTCGAGGAGGCGCGGACACTGTTCCGCCGGGTCGGCAACGACGAGCGGGCCGCCGAGCTGACCCGGATGATCGAGCACCACTGACGGCCCGGGGATTCTCCCGCCGGCAACGGGTAGCTAGGACCGTGCCCCGGTCCGGGGGCGACAGCCACATGCCGCAGGAGGTGGCCATGACTGCCGCGACGCTGGTGTCGGCGAAACGGAAGTTCCACGTCGAGGGTGACAGCTACGTCGCCGCGGTACGCGGGGCTGAGGTCCTCGACACGCCGCTGCTGAACAAGGGGGCGGCGTTCACCCGGCAGGAGCGGCGGGACCTCGGGCTGGAGGGTCTGCTGCCGGCGGCCGTGCAGTCGCTGGAGGACCAGGTCCGGCGGGTGTACGAGCAGTATGCCGAGCAGCCGACCGACCTGCACAAGAACGTCTTCCTGGCGATGCTCCAGGACAACAACGAGGTGCTGTTCTTCCGCCTGCTGGCCGAGCACCTGCGCGAGATGATGCCCGTGGTCTACGACCCGACGGTCGGCGCGGCCATCAAGCGGTACAGCCACGAGTACCGCCGCCCGCGCGGGGTGTACCTGTCGATCGCCGAGCCGGACCGCATCGAGGCCGCCTTCGCCGACCTCGGGCTGGGCGCCGGCGACGTGGACCTGATCGTCGCCTCCGACGCCGAGGAGATCCTGGGCATCGGCGACTGGGGCGTCGGCGGCATCGACATCGCCGTGGGCAAGCTCGCCGTGTACACCGCCGCCGCCGGCATCGACCCGGCCCGGGTCATCCCGGTCTCGCTCGACGTGGGCACGGACAACGCCGAGCTGCTCCAGGACCCGGACTACCTCGGCAACCGGCACGAGCGGGTCCGCGGGCAGCGGTACGACGCGTTCATCGACGCCTACGTGAGCGCCGCGACGAAGCTGTTCCCCGGCGCGCTGCTGCACTGGGAGGACTTCGGCCCGAGCAACGGCCGGCGGATCCTGGAGCGGTACCGCGACCGCATCTGCACGTTCAACGACGACATGCAGGGCACGGGCGCCATCGTGCTCGCGGCCGCGCTCAGCGCGCTGCGGGTGGCCGGCACCCGGATGCGCGACCAGCGGGTCGTGGTCTTCGGATCCGGTACCGCCGGCATCGGCATCGCCGACCAGCTCCGCGACGCGATGGTCCGCGACGGGCTCGACCGCGACGCGGCCACCCGGCAGATCTGGTGCGTCGACCGGCAGGGGCTGCTCACCGACGACATGAGCGACCTGCGCGACTTCCAGGTCGCGTACGCCCGGCCGGCGAGCGAGGTCAAGGGCCGGACCGGGCTCGCGGAGACCGTCGCCAAGGTCAAGCCGACCATGCTCGTCGGCACCTCGACCGCGCGCGGCGCGTTCACCGAGCCGATCGTGCGGGAGATGGCCCGGCACGTCGACCGGCCGATCATCTTCCCGCTGTCCAACCCGACCGAACGCATCGAGGCGATGCCCAGCGACCTGATCCCGTGGACCGACGGCAAGGGCCTGATCGCCACCGGAATCCCGGTCGCACCGGTCACCTACCGGGGCGTCACCTACGCGATCGGCCAGGCCAACAACGCGCTGCTGTACCCCGGGCTGGGCCTCGGCGCGATCACGGCCCGCGCGTCGCGGATCAGCGACCGGATGTTCCAGGCCGCCGCCGACGCCGTCGCGCGGATGGTCGACGTGAGCACGCCCGGCGCGTCGGTCCTGCCGCACGTGGAGGACCTGCGCCAGGTGTCGGCGACGGTCGCCACCGCGGTCGCCGACGAGGCCGCCGCCGAGGGCCTCGCCCGCACGAAGCTGACCGACACCGCCCGGCAGGTCCGCGACGCGATGTGGCAGCCGCGGTACCGCGAGATCAAGGCTGGGTGACGCACCGTGACCCAGCAGGCGAAACCCCACCAGCGCGACCTGCCGATCGGCATCGACGCCACCGGCACGCGCACCGAGACCGACTCGCTCGGCGCGGTCGAGGTGCCGGCGAACCGCTACTGGGGAGCGCAGACCCAGCGGTCGCTCGAGCACTTCGACATCGGCGACGACCGCATGCCCAAGGCGGTCTACCACGCCTACGGCTACGTGAAGAAGGCCGCCGCGGTCGTCAACTACCGCGCCGGCCGGCTGCCGGAGTGGAAGGCGCAGCTCATCACGCGGGTGGCCGACGAGGTCATCGCGGGCCGGCTCGACGGCGAGTTCCCGCTGTACGTATGGCAGACCGGCTCCGGCACCCAGTCCAACATGAACGTCAACGAGGTGATCGCCAACCGGGCGATCCAGCTCGCCGACGGCCAACTGGGCAGCAAGACGCCGATCCACCCCAACGACGACGTCAACATGGGCCAGTCGTCCAACGACACGTTCCCCACGGCGATGCACATCGCCGCCGTGACGGCGATCGACGAGCAGCTCGTGCCGGCGCTGACCCGCCTGCACGACGCGATCGCCGCCAAGAGCCGGGAGTGGGTCGACGTCGTCAAGATCGGCCGCACGCACCTGGAGGACGCCACCCCGCTCACCGTCGGCCAGGAGTGGTCGGGCTACGCGGCCCAGCTGCGGGACGCCACCGACCACCTCACCACGACCCGGGCCGGCCTGTACCGGCTGGCGATGGGCGGCACCGCGGTCGGCACCGGGCTGAATGCCCCGCCCGGCTTCGGCGAGGAGGCGGCCCGGGCGATCGCCTCGCTGACCGGCTGGCCGTTCGTCACCGCGCCGAACAAGTTCGCGGCCCAGGGCTCCCTCGACGCGCTCGTGCGCACGTCGGCCGCCCTGCGCGGGGTCGCCGTGACGCTGTTCAAGTTCGCCAACGACCTGCGCTGGCTCGGCTCCGGGCCGCGCACCGGCCTGCACGAGCTCGACCTGCCGGCCAACGAGCCGGGTTCGTCGATCATGCCGGGGAAGGTCAACCCGACCCAGGCCGAGGCCATGCTCATGGTCTGCGTCCAGGTCATCGGCTCCGACACCGCGGTCGCCGTCGCCGGCAGCGAGGGCAACTTCGAGCTCAACGCGTTCCGGCCGATCATCATCAGCAACGTGCTGCACTCGGTGCGCATCCTCGCCGACATGACCGACCACCTGCGCCGGTTCCTCGTCGAGGGCGTCCGGCTCGACGAGGAGCGGCTGCGCCAGAACGTCGACCGCTCGGTCATGATGGTCACCGCGCTCTCGCCGGTCATCGGCTACGACAAGGCGTCGGAGATCGCCCACTTCGCGGTCGACCACGGCCTGACCCTCAAGGACGCGGCCCTGCAGCGCGGCGTCAGCGAGGACCTGTTCGACCGGGTGGTGGTGCCCGCCGACATGACCCACCCGGGCACCGCAGACCTGGCCACCAACAGATGAGCAGGCCGGTGCCGGGCGGTCACGAGGCCGCCCGGCACCGGCGACAGTGGACCCCGTCAGGTCGTGATGCGGAAGGTGGCGTCGGCGCGGCCCGTCGCGTCGGTGATCGGGTCGAGCCGGAGCTGGTAGTTGTAGTGGCGGATGTACCGGTCGGGGAAGTTGTACGACTGGAACGACGTCCACGAGCTGCTCGCCAGGCCCGCCACCTGGCGGAACGTGGCGTCACCGGCGAAGGTGCCCGTCCCGTCGCCGGCCGCCAGGACGAAGTCGTAGTTCACGTGCCGCAGGTAGTAGCCGGGGAAGTTCACCGACTCGAACGAGACGGTGCCGGAGGCGCCGTTGATGCCCGGCACGAGCCGGAACTGCGCGTCCTGGGCGGGGCTCACGTTCGGGTCGATGCGCACGTCGAAGTTGGTGTGCCGCACGTAGCGGTCCTGGAAGTTGTACGACTGGATGCGGTTGACGGCGACGTTGCTGGGCCAGCGGGCCAGCACGCGGCTTTCCTCGGCGGCGGTCAGGTTGAGGATCGCGCCGTGGCGCTTCTTGGTGCCGCCCATCGCGTAGGTGCTCGCGGCCGGGATCCGGTAGCTGCCCGGTGGCGTGGCCGGGTTGGTGGTCAGCACCGGGAGGTAGCCGCGGCCGGACGCGTACTGGTCGAGGTACAGCGCCCACTCGCTGCCGGTGTTGAACCTCATCCACATCGGCCCCTCGACCTGGGAGCCGGTCAGGCCGATCCCGGACAGGTTGCCGAGGTTCGTCCACGTCCCGAGGATCGAGTTGCTGCCCTCGATGGTGATCTGCCCGTCGCCGGACGCGCGCACGTAGCGGTAGCTGCCGGTCGGCACCTCGATGATCTGCGTGTCGATGATGCCCTGCGTGCCGGCGCGGTCGATGTACAGCTGCGGGGTGGTGATGCTGCGGAAGTTGGACGTCCGCGCGGCGTAGATGCGGTGCTTGAGGACGCCGTTCAGCGTGGCGTTCGTCGCCCAGTAGAGGACGTAGTCGTTTGTGGCCGGGTTCCAGATCGCCTCCGGGGCCCACGCGTTGCGGCCGTCGGGGATGGCGCCGGCGACGTTGAGCAGCCACGGCGCCGACCAGGTGACCAGGTCGGTGGACTCCCAGACGACGAGGTTGCGGCTGCCGTTGTTCTGGGCGGTGCTCCAGTCCTGGCCGCAGGAGATGCACAGGTCGGTGGCGATGATCCAGTACCGGTCGCCGGCCGGCGAGCGGACCAGGGCGGGGTCGCGGACGCCGTTGGTGCCGACCGTGGAGCGCAGCACCAGCCCGCCGTTGTTCAGGTCGGTCCAGTGCAGGCCGTCCTTGCTGTGGGCGAGGTAGATCTGCTGGGCCGTCGCCGACTCCCCGACGAAGTGGGCGAGGAGGTAGCCGGTGAACGGGTCGAGCGCGGCCGCACGGGTGGCGGTCGCCAGCAGCAGGCAGCAGACGGCGGCCACCGTCGCGATCGCGCGCCGCACGAGGTGGCCTCTCACGACGTCACCTTGAACGTGGCGTCCTGGCGGTCGGTGGCGGTGCCGATCGGGTCGATGCGCAGGACATAGTTCGAGTGGCGCAGGTACCGGTCGGCGAAGTTGTACGACCGGAACGACGACCACGTCGAGTCGGCCAGGCCGGCGACCCGGTAGAAGGTGGCGTCGGCGCGGAACGCGGCAGTGTTGTCGTTCGCGTCGAGGCGGATCTCGTAGTTGTAGTGGCGCAGGTACCGCGTCGGGTAGTTCACCGACTGGAACGACACGCCGGCGCCGTCGGCCAGGCCGGCCACCATCCGCCACAGCTGGTCCTGGTACGGGTCGAACGGGTAGGCGTCGATCCGGCCCACGTTGTCGGCGTGCCGGACGAAGCGGTCGGGGAAGTTCGACGACTTGAACCGCACCCAGGCCGGCAGGCCCCAGCGGGACACCACGGCGTTGTACTCGGCCGAGGTGACGCCCACGATCGAGCCGTGCTTGGCGTTCAGCGGCGGGGTGTAGTCGCGCTGGTTCAGCACGCTCCACGAGTTGCCGCCGACGTTGGTGCTCGACCAGGCGTAGTAGTCGTTGTTGACCGGGCTGAACGAGTCGCCCCACAGCCACCAGCCGGTGCCGGCGTTGTTGCGCACGAGCATCGGCGCCTCCATGGCGCTGCCCTGGCGCAGGCCGGAGGTGTAGGTGGTGTAGCTGTTCGCGGCGCCGGTCGAAGAGCGGGCGCCGTACGTCAGGCCGTTGCCGAGGTTCTTGTAGTACAGGTAGAACGTGCTGCCGTCGACGACGATGTCGCCGTCGAGGACGTTGAAGCCGGGGCTGAAGTACACCTGGTTGGCGCTGACCGTGCGGAAGTCCGACGTGTAGTTGACCATGAAGACGTCGGCGCCGTTGTTCGCCGAGTACACGATCCCGTACTGTCCGCGGGCCGCGTCCCAGAACGCCGTCGGCGCCCAGGTGTGGGTGCTCAGGGTGTGCATGCGGATCCGGCGGTACCCCGTGAAGCTCGTCAGGTCGGTCGAGTCCCACACGTGCAGGTACTGGTTGTTCTGCCCGAAGTCGGTGCCGTTGAGGTCGGTGGCCAGGACGACGAACGTGCCGTCCTGCTTGCGCAGCACGAAGGGGTCACGCAGGCCGAGCGTGCCGGCGGTCGGCGTGACGACCGGGTTGTTCTGGTTCAGCGGCGCCCAGTTCAGGCCGTCGGTGCTCACCGCGAGGTGCAGGCCGTAGTTGGCGCCGGTCATGCTCGGCGACTCGGTGAAGTAGGCGAAGACGTAGGCGCTGTTCGCGGCGGCGGCGGACCCCGCGGTGGCGGCGACACCGATCGTGGTGGCGGCGGCGGACAGACCGGTCAGCTGGACGAACGTTCGGCGGCTCAGGTGCACGATGGCGGTCCTCTCTGCGGGCGCCTCGCCGGTTCACGCTCGCTGTGAGCGTTCACATTTTGGGGTTGCGTGGCGGGACCGGCGGGAAGGGCTCGGCGACTGGGGGGCGTCAGCTCATCGACGGCCGCGTGGCGGGCGGCGCGTCAGGTGGGAGTGTTAGCGATAACACCCATGGGTGTCAACCCGTCCCGCCGCAGCGCCGGCCCGCGGCCGACTACTCTCGGTTATGCAAACCGTTGCAAGACAGGATGGCGTTTTTGCACGACCTGACGCTAGACTCCGGACGTGACGACGAGGCTCTCGAAGGTGGCGAAGTTCGCGGGCGTGAGTGAGGCGACGGTCAGCCGCGTCCTGCACGACAAGGCCGGCATCGGCGCCGCGACCAGGGACTCCGTGCTCACCGCGCTCGACGTCCTGGGCTACCAGCGGCCGTTCAAGCACCGCAGCGAGATGGCCCGGCTGGTCGGGCTGGTGCTGCCCGACTTGCACAACCCGATCTTCCCGGCCTACGCCGAGGCGATGGCCGGCGCGCTGTTTCGCCAGGGTCTCGTGCCGGTGTTGTGCACGCGCACGTCCGACGGCGTCTCGGAGGCCCACTACATCGAGATGCTGCTGGCCCGGCAGGTCGCCGGGATCGTCTTCGTGGCGGCGAGCTACGCCGACGCCGGCCCGGAGCAGACCGCGGCGCTACGCCGCCGCAAGCTGCCGGTGATCCTGATCAACCCGGCCGACGAGAACCCCGACGTGCCGCGGGTCGGCGTCGACGACGCCGTTGCCGTCGACCTGTCCCTCGCCCACCTGCAGGCACTCGGGCACCGGCGCATCGGCGTGGTCGCCGGCCCGGCCGGGCACGTGCCGTCCGACCGCAAGGTCGCGGAGTTCCTGGCCCGGGTCAACGGGCCGGCCCGGCGGCTCGTCGCGCGCACGCTGTTCACGATGGAGGGCGGGCAGGCGGCGACGACGCGGCTGCTCGCCGACGGCGCGACGGCGGTCGTCTGCGCCAGCGACGCGCTCGCCCTCGGTGCCGTCCGCGCGGCCCGCAGGCAGGGCCTGGACGTGCCCCGGGACCTCTCGGTGATCGGGTTCGACGACTCGGCGTACATGCCCTACACCGACCCGCCGCTCACCACCGTGCGCCAGCCGATCGAGACGATCGGCGCGGCCGCGGTGGCGTCGCTCGTCGCGCAGATCGAGGGCCGCAAGGTCGGCCTCGATGAGCAGCTCTACGACCCGGAGCTCATCGTCCGGGACTCGACCGGCCCGGCCTTGAACAGGGGTTGACCAGCAGAAACACGCAATCTTGCAGGCCCATGCAAGCAGAGGTTCATGTTTTTGCATCCGATTGCAAGAACCTATGGACTTTCTGATGCCTACGGTCCTACTCTCATCTCCACGCGCCGCCGATCGCGGCGCGGCCCTCACGCGTCGTGAGCAGAGAAGCCGCACCCCTCGGGCTCGCACCCCGACTTCCTGACTCGTGAACAAGCTCGTGGAGAAGTTGAGAGAGAGGCACCATGAAGCACCGCACCCTGCGCGGCGCGCTCGGCGTGCTCGCCGCCGCGTCACTGCTGCTCGCGGCCTGTGGCGATAGCAAGGATCCCGCCGAGTCGGCCGACGGACCGGTGACGATCACGGTCAACGGCATGCCGGCCGCCACCGACGAGTACAACCGGGCCAACTTCGAGAAGGACATCCGCGACTTCGAGGCGAAGTACCCGAACATCAAGATCGATGCCAAAGAGGGTCAGATGGACCCGAAGACGTTCAGCGCGAAGCTCGCCGGCGGCCAACTCGAGGACGTCTTCTACGTCTACTTCACCGACCCGCAGAACCTCATCGCCAAGAAGCAGGTCTCCGACATCACGCCCTACCTGGGCGAGGTCCCGGCGATCAAGGACGTGCGACCGGTCCTGACGCAGGTGTTCAGCGACGACAAGGGCAAGGTCTACGGCCTGCCCTCGGCCAACTACTCGCTCGGCCTCATCTACAACCGCACCCTGTTCCAGCAGGCCGGCCTCGACCCCGACAAGCCGCCGACGACCTGGGCCGACGTCCGCGCGGCCGCGAAGAAGATCACCGCCCTGGGCAACGGGATCACCGGCTACGGCGACTACAGCAAGAACAACACCGGCGGCTGGCACTTCACCGCCGAGCTCTACTCCGTGGGCGGCGACGTCGCCGTGAAGAGCGGCGAGACCTGGAAGGCCGGCTTCAACACCGACAAGGGCCGGCAGGTGCTGCAGAACCTCAAGGACATGCGGTTCACCGACCGGTCGATGGCCGAGAAGCAGCAGCTGGAGTACGCCGATCTGCTCACCCAGATGGCCTCGGGCAAGCTCGGCATGTTCGTCGGCGGCACCGGCGACCTGCCCAACATCGTCAACCAGTACAAGGGCCGGTACGAGGACTACGGCCTCGGCGTCATCCCCGACGGCAAGGCCACCCTGGGCGGCGGCGACGGCTACATGTTCAAGGCCGGCCTCTCTCCCGCCAAGATCAAGGCCGGCCTGAAGTGGCTCGCGTTCCGCAAGCTCGACCCCGACCGGGTCGACGCCGACAAGGCCCTCGACAAGGCGAAGAACCAGCCGGTCGGGATCCCCGAGCCGAACATCTGGACCGGCGAGTCGGAGCGCAAGCTCATCGCGGCCAACACCAAGCACGCCAACGTGCCGGCCGCCAACTACAAGCCGTTCAACGACGCGAGCGCCGGCATCCCGCTCAAGCTCGAGCCGCCCAACGCGCAGCAGGTCTACGCCGCGCTGGACACCGTGATGCTGAAGGTCCTCACCGACCCCAACGCGAACGTCGACCAGCTGCTCAAGGACGCCGAGACCCAGGTCAACCAGATCCTCTCGACCGTCCGGTGACCATGGCGACCCTCACCCCGACCCGTCCCGCGCGGCCGCCGCAGGCCGGTACCGCGCGGGGCGGCGGCTCCCTCCGCCGGCGGCGCATCGCCGACAACGTCCACGCCTATCTGTTCCTGGCCGCCGGGCTGCTCTGCTTCGGCCTGTTCAGCTGGTGGCCGCTGGTCAAGGGCATCATCCTGGCCTTCCAGCAGGACAACTTCGTCACCGAGCCGCAGTGGGTGGGGCTCGCCAACTTCCAGGCGGTCCTCGACGACCCGCTGTTCTGGACCGCCTGGAAGAACACCCTCGAGTTCACCGGCCTCGCCCTGCTGTTCGGCTACGCCGTCCCGTTCGCCGTCGCGATCGTCCTGCACGAGCTGCGCCATCTGAAGGGGTTCTTCCGCTTCGCGGTGTACCTGCCGGTGATGCTGCCGCCGATCGTCACGGTGATCCTCTGGCAGTACTTCTACGACCCTGGCAACGGCCTGTTCAACAGCGTCCTGTCGGCCCTGCACCTGCCCACCTCCGGCTGGACGCAGTCGCCGCGGATGGTGATGGTCTCGCTCGTGCTGGTGAGCACCTGGGCCAACATGGGCGGGGCGACCATCATGTACCTCGCCGGCCTGGCCGGCATCCCGGGCGAGCTCTACGAGGCCGCCGAGCTCGACGGCGCGGGGATCTGGCGGCGGATCCGCCACGTGACGCTGCCGCAGATGCGGTTCCTGCTGCTGGTGCTCCTCCTGCTGCAGATCATCGCCACCATGCAGGTGTTCATCGAGCCGTACCAGCTGACCGGCACCACCAATCCCGACTCCGTCACCGTGATGGTCCTGATCTACCGCTACGCGTTCACGGTCAACAACGACTTCGGTATGGCCGCCGCCATGAGCGTGCTGCTGTTCGTCGTGCTCGGCGCGTTCTCCGCCGCCTACCTGCGGCTCACCCGCAACCCGTGAGGTCACCGTGTCCGATCAGCGTTCCCTCGTCTCCGCCGGCGAGCTGCGGCGCCACCGGCTGCTCTACCGCGTCGTGCTGTGGTCCCTCGCCGTGCTGTTCGTGCTGCTGTTCGTGTTCCCGCTCTACTGGATGGTCACCGGCGCGGTGAAGACGCCGGTCGAGCTGGCCCAGCCGACCCCGACCATCGTGCCGCAGAGCTGGCACCCGGAGACCTACCTCGACGCGTGGCGCAAGCTCGACATCGGCCGCTACCTGTTCAACACCGCCTTCTACGCGGTCGGCGGCTGGCTCGTCCAGCTCGTCGTCGACGTCGCCGCCGCCTACGCGCTGTCGAAGCTGCGGCCACGCCTCGGCAAGCTGATCCTCGGCGGCATGCTGGCCAGCCTGATGCTGCCGGCCGCGGCGCTGCTCGTGCCCAGCTACCTCACCGTCGCCGACGTACCGCTGCTGCACCTCAACCTGCTCAACAGCCCATGGGCGCTGTGGCTTCCGGGCGCGGCCAACGCGTTCAACATCTACGTCCTGAAGCGGTTCTTCGACCAGATCCCCGACGAGCTGCTCGACTCGGCCGCCATCGACGGGGCCGGCCGGCTGCGCATGCTCTGGCACGTCGTGCTGCCCCTGTCCCGCCCGGTCCTCGCCGTGGTGTCGATCTTCGCGATCATCGGCGCCTGGAAGGACTTCCTGTGGCCGCTGCTCGTGCTGCCCGACCCCGGCGCCCAGACGATCAGCGTCGCGCTGAGCCGCCTGGCGTTCAACGGCTACGTCACCCCGAACGAGATGTTCGCCGGGCTGGCGATCGCCAGCATCCCGATGGTGGTGATCTTCGCCGTCTTCCAGCGCAGCATCTTGAGCGGCCTGTCCGCGGGCGCGCTCAAAGGCTGATACCCAACACCCAACGAAGAGGAGATCGGTTCGATGCTCCGACGATCCCGCCTGCTCGCGATCGGGGCCGCCACCCTGGTCGCGGCGGCCTCCGCCGTCCTGACCGCCACACTGCGGGCCGAAGCGGCCACCACCACCTACCAGGCCGAGTCGGCGACGCTGAGCGGCGGCGCCGCCGTCGCCACCGACCACGCCGGCTACACCGGCACCGGCTTCGTCGGCGGCTATGTCGACGGCAACAAGGGCAGCGCCGCCACGACGTTCACCGTGCCCGGCACCGGTCCCCGCCAGCTCACCCTGCGATACGCGAACGGCACCGGCGCGACGATGACGCTGTCGCTTTACGTCAACGGCGCCCGGACCACGCAGATCGCCCTCACACCCACCGCCAACTGGGACACCTGGGCGACCCGCACCGACACCGTGACGCTGCCGAACGCGAGCAACACCGTCGCCTACCGCTTCGACAGCACCGACTCCGGCAACGTCAACCTCGACAACCTCGCCGTCGCCGACGTCCCCGCCCCACCGGCCGGTACCTACGAGGCCGAGTCGGCGGCGCTGTCCGGGGGTGCCGCGATCGCCACCGACCACAGCGGGTACACCGGCACCGGCTTCGTCGGCGGCTACGTCGACGCCAACAAGGGCAGCGCCGCAACGACCTTCACCGTCCCGGGCACCGGCCCCCGCCAGCTCACCCTGCGCTACGCCAACGGCACCGGCTCGGCCATGACGCTGTCGCTCTACGTCAACGGCACCCGGATCACGCAGATCGCCCTCGCACCCACCGCCAACTGGGACACCTGGGCTACCCGCACCGACACCGTGACCTTGCCGAACGCGAGCAACACCGTCGCCTACCGCTTCGACAGCACCGACTTCGGCAACGTCAACCTCGACAACCTCGCCATCGCCGGTGCGTCGCCGTCGCCGTCGACATCGACGTCGCCACCGGCCGGCGGCGCGGAGCTGGAGACCGCCTTCCTCTCCGGCGGCGCGACCACCGCGACGACGATCGGCGGCTACACCGGCGGCGGCTACGCGACCGGGTTCACCGCGACCGGAGCGCGCGCCATCCGCACGGTCAACGTCACCGCCGCCGGCACCGCCACGCTGACCCTCCGGTACAACAACACCACCGGCGGCACCCGAACCCTCAGCGCCTACGCCAACGGCGTCAAGGCCGGGCAACTGACCCTCCCGGCCGGCACCGGCTGGCTCACCACCACACACACCCTGCCGCTGCGGGCCGGCCTCAACCTCGTCGGCTACCAGGTCGACAGCGGCGACACCGGCAACGTGTCGCTCGACAACGTCGCGGTCCCGGGCTCGGTCGCCCTCGCCGCCCGCGGCGCGACCGTCGCCTACACCGAGTACGAGGCGGAGAACGGCAGCACCAACGCGACCGCCGTCGGACCGGACCGCGCCTACCTGACGATGGCCGCGGAGGCGTCCGGCCGGCGCGCGGTCCGGCTCGACAACGCCGGCAAGTACGTCCAGTTCACCCTCACCAAGCCGGCGAACTCCCTCGTCGTGCGCGCGTCCGTGCCCGACAACGGCCAGAACGTGCCGCTCGCCGTCTACGCCGGCGGCGCCAAGGTCAAGGACCTGACCCTGAACTCGGTCTACAGCTGGGTCTACGGCGCCTACCCCTACAACAACGACCCGGCCGGCGGCGAGCCGCACCGGTTCTTCGACGAGTTCCGCACCACCCTGCCGACGTACCCGGCCGGCACGGTCCTGCGGCTGCAGAACGACGGCAGCACCCCGATCACCGTCGACCTGGTCGACACCGAACTCGTCGCCGGTGCGCTGACGGCACCGCCGAACTCGCTGCCGATCACCGACTACGGCGCGGTCTCCGGCGGGGGCGACGACACCGCCGCGTTCAACGCCGCCGTCGCCGCGGCCCGGTCGCAGGGGCGCACGCTGTGGCTGCCCGCCGGCACCTGGGACGTCACGTCCCGGATCAACGTCGACAACGTCACCGTCCGCGGCGCCGGGCAGTGGCACACCACCGTGCGCGGCAGCAACGGCAAGGGCGGGTTCTACGCCACCGGCGCCAACGTGCAGATCGCGGACCTGACGATCGCCGGCGACGTCCGCTACCGCGACGACGCCAACTTCGACGCCGCGCTGGAGGGCAACTTCGGTACCGGCTCGCTGCTGCACAACATCTGGGTCGAGCACACCAAGGTCGGGCTCTGGGCGAGCAGCGGCACCGACGGGCTCTACGTCGCCGGGGTCCGCATCCGCGACACGTTCGCCGACGGCGTCAACCTCAACAACGACGTGCGCAACACCCGGGTCGACCAGAGCGTGCTGCGCAACACCGGCGACGACGCCCTCGCCATGTGGTCGTACACGGCGTCGGTGACCAACAGCGCTTTCACCTTCAACACCGCGCAGCTGCCGATGCTCGCCAACACGGCGGCCATCTACGGTGGCAACGGCAACCGGATCGAGGACAACCTCTTCTCCGACACGGTCTACGCCTCGTCGGGCATCGCGATCAGCACCTGGCACGGCGCCCAGCCGTTCGCCGGAACGACGAGCGTGCAGCGCAACACGCTGACCCGCACCGGCGGCTACGAACGCAACTGGGGCAGCGCGATCGGCGGGCTGTGGCTCTACGCCGAGGCCCGCGACATCACCACCCCCGTCCTGGTGCGGGACGTGGACATCCTCGACAGCTCGTACCAGGGCGTGCTGTTGAGCTGGCAGCGGACGATCTCCGGCGTCACCTTCGACCGGGTCCGCATCGCCGGCGCCGGCACCTACGGCATCGAGCTCAACGCCGTCGGTACCGCCACCTTCAACTACGTCACGGTGAGCGGCGCGGCCTCCGGCGGCCTGTCGAACTCCATGGGCTACGCGATCGTGCGCGGCCCCGGCAACAGCGGCTTTTAGAAGTACACCCTCCACATCAACGAGAAAGCGGGGACCACGTGTCCACAGCAGGGGCCCGATGGTGGCGTGACGCGGCCATCTACCAGATCTATCCGCGCAGCTTTGCCGACGACAACGGCGACGGCGTGGGCGACCTGGCCGGAGTCCGGCGCCGCCTCGGGTACCTGCGGGACCTGGGCATCGACGCCGTCTGGTTCAGCCCGTGGTTCCCGTCGCCGATGGCCGACGCCGGCTACGACGTCGCCGACTACCGCGACATCGACCCGGCGTTCGGCACGCTGCCCGAGGCGTGCGCCCTCATCGACGAGGCGCACGCCCTGGGCATCCGGATCATCATCGACATCGTGCCCAACCACACCTCGGTGGCGCACGAGTGGTTCCAGCGGGCCCTCACCGACCACGCCTACCGCGACCGGTTCTGGTTCCGCGACGGGCGCGGCGCTCTCGGGGACCTGCCGCCCAACGACTGGGGCTCGATCTTCGGCGGACCGGCCTGGACCCGGGTCACCGACGGCCAGTGGTACCTGCACCTGTTCGACGCCGGCCAGCCCGACTTCAACTGGGACCACCCGGCGGTGCGCGCCGAGTTCGAGGACATCCTGCGCTTCTGGTTCGACCGCGGCGTCGACGGCATCCGCATCGACTCGGCCGCCATGGTCGTCAAGGACCCGGCGCTGCCCGACTTCGACCCACTCTCGCCGCCCGACCCGCACCCGTGGAACGACCGCGACGAGCTGCACGAGGTGTACCGCTCGTGGCGGCGCATCGCCGACGCCTACGACCCGCCCCGCGCGCTCATCGGCGAGGTGTGGCTGGCCGATCCGCAGCGGTTCGCGCGGTACCTGCGGACGGACGAGCTGCACGCCGCGTTCAACTTCGACTTCCTCGGCTGCCCGTGGGACGCCAAGGCGCTGCGCCGCTGCGTCGACGAGACCCTCGACGCGCACACCGCCGTCGGGGCACCAGCCACCTGGGTGCTGTCCAACCACGACGTGACCCGGCACGTGACCCGCTACGGCCGGGCCGAGACCGGCTTCGACCACGCCCTGCGGCAGGCGCGCCACCTCGCCCCGTCGGACCTGACCGTCGGCACCCGACGTGCGCGGGCCGCGGCCCTGCTGACCACGGCACTGCCGGGCTCGGTCTACGTCTACCAGGGCGAGGAGCTGGGCCTGCCCGAGGTGGAGGATCTCCCGTCGTCCGCCCGTCAGGACCCGATCTTCGCCCGTACCGCCAGCGCCGACCCGGGGCGGGACGGCTGCCGGGTTCCGCTGCCGTGGTCGGGCACCGAACCCCCGTACGGCTTCGGCGGGCCGGGCTGGCTCCCCCAGCCGTCCTCGTGGGCGTCGTTCACGGTCGACGCCGAGGCGGCCGACCCGGACTCGATGCTGTCACTGTACCGGGCCGCGCTCGCGCTGCGCCGGGCCGAGCCGGGCCTCGGCGACGCCCCGATGACCTGGTCGGACTCGCCGGAGGACGTGCTGGCGTTCACCCGCCCGGGCGGCTTCGCGTGCATCGTGAACCTCGCGGCCCATCCGGTGGCGCTGCCGCCGCACGCGGCGGTGCTGCTGGCCAGCGGGCCGCTCGACGGAGGGCTCCTGCCCGGCGACACGGCCGTCTGGCTGCGGCTGACGGCCTGATCGCCGCGACCCTGACCGCCGGGAAGCTCGGAAAATGTCAGACCCGGCGGTTAGGGTGGCCCGGTGCATGAGGCAGACAGTCATGACCTGATCAAGGTCCACGGAGCCCGTGAGAACAACCTGAAGAACGTGAGCGTCGAGATCCCGAAGCGGCGCCTGACGGTGTTCACCGGGGTGTCGGGCTCGGGCAAGAGCTCGCTCGTGTTCGGCACGATCGCGGCCGAGTCGCAGCGGCTCATCAACGAGACCTACAGCGCCTTCGTCCAGGGCTTCATGCCGAGCCAGTCCCGGCCCGACGTCGACCTGCTCGAAGGACTGACCACGGCGATCATCGTCGACCAGGAGCGGATGGGGGCCAACTCCCGCTCGACGGTCGGTACGGCGACCGACGCCAACGCGATGCTGCGCATCGTGTTCAGCCGGCTCGGGGCGCCGAGCGCGGGGCCGGCGTTCCACTACAGCTTCAACGTGCCGGCCGGCGCCTGCCTGCGGTGCGAGGGCATGGGCACCACCAACGACATCGACCTCGACGAGCTGTTCGACCGCAGCAAGTCGCTCAACGACGGCGCGATCACCATCCCGGGGTACAACCCCGACGGCTGGCTCGTGCGCATCTTCGCCGCCTCCGGCTTCGTCGACGCCGACAAGCCGATCCGCGACTACACGGAGCAGGAGCTGCACGACTTCCTCTACCGCGAGCCGGTCAAGGTCAAGGTGGAGAACATCAACATGACGTATGAGGGGCTGGTCCCCCGCGTCCAGAAGTCGTTCCTGCAGAAGGACAAGGAGGCACTGCAGCCGCACATCCGCGCCTTCGTCGACCGCGCGGTCACCTTCACGGCCTGCCCGGAGTGCGGCGGCACGCGGCTCAACCAGGCGGCCCTCGCCTCGCGGATCGAGGGGCTCAACATCGCCGAGGCGTGCGCGATGCAGATCAGCGACCTCGCCGACTGGGTCCGCGGGATCAAGGCGCCGTCGGTCGCGCCGGTGCTGGCCACGCTGCAGCAGACGCTCGACTCGTTCGTGGAGATCGGCCTGGGCTACCTGAGCCTCGACCGCCCCTCCGGCACGCTCTCCGGCGGCGAGGCCCAGCGCACGAAGATGATCCGCCACCTCGGGTCGAGCCTGACGGACGTGTCGTACATCTTCGACGAGCCCACGGTCGGCCTGCACCCGCACGACATCCAGCGGATGAACGGTCTGCTGGTGCGCCTGCGCGACAAGGGCAACACGGTCCTCGTGGTCGAGCACAAGCCGGAGACGATCGAGATCGCCGACCACGTCGTCGACCTCGGCCCGGGCGCCGGCGGCGCGGGCGGCACGGTCTGCTTCGAGGGCAGCGTCGACGGGCTGCGCTCCAGCGGCACGCTGACCGGCCGCCACCTCGACTACCGGGCCACCCTGAAGCCCGGCCCGCGCAAGCCCGCCGGCCAGCTGGAGATCCGCGGCGCGACCCGGCACAACCTGCAGGACGTGAGCGTCGACGTCCCGCTCGGCGTCCTGTGCGTCGTCACCGGCGTCGCCGGCTCGGGCAAGAGCTCGCTCATCCACGGCTCGATCCCGAAGGGCGCGGGCGTGGTCTCGGTCGACCAGACCGCGATCCGCGGCTCCCGCCGCAGCAACCCGGCGACGTATACGGGCCTGCTCGACCCGATCCGCTCGGCGTTCGCGAAGGCCAACGGCGTGAAGCCGGCGCTGTTCAGCGCCAACTCGGCCGGCGCCTGCCCCAACTGCAACGGCGCCGGCGTCATCTACACCGACCTGGCCATGATGGCCGGCGTGTCGACCGTGTGCGAGGAGTGCGAGGGCAAGCGGTTCCAGGCCTCCGTCCTGGAGTACAAGCTCGGCGGCAGGGACATCAGCGAGGTCCTGGCGATGCCGGTGGCCGAGGCGGAGGGCTTCTTCGCCACAGGCAAGGCCAAGTCGGCCCCGGCCCACGCGATCCTGCTCCGCATGACCGACGTCGGCCTCGGCTACCTGACGCTCGGCCAGCCCCTGACCACCCTCTCGGGCGGCGAACGCCAGCGCCTGAAGCTGGCCATCCACATGGCCGACAAGGGCGGCGTCTACGTCCTCGACGAGCCCACGACGGGCCTGCACCTGGCCGACGTCGAGCAGCTCCTGGGCCTCCTCGACCGCCTGGTCGACGCGGGCAAGTCGGTCATCGTCATCGAGCACCACCTGGCCGTGATGGCCCGCGCCGACTGGATCATCGACCTGGGCCCGGGCGCCGGCCACGACGGCGGCAAGGTGGTCTTCGAGGGCACCCCGGCCGACCTGGTCGCGGCCCGCTCGACCCTGACGGGCGAACACCTGGCCAAGTACGTCAACGCCTGACACCACGCCGCCCGGCCCGGGGCCAGCCCGGCTCATGATCGTGGGAAACATCCGGTTGCCCGGACAGCCAGATGTTTCCCACGATCACGAGCCCAGCCCGCCCGGCGCCCGCCGGCTCCGCCCGAGCCCGCCCGCTCCGCCCGAGCCCGCCCGCTCCGCCCGAGCCCGCCCGAGCCCGCCCGAGCCCGCCCGAGCCCGCCCCAGCCCGCCCCAGCCCGCCCGAGCCCGCCCGAGCCCGCCCCAGCCCGCCCCGGCCCACAACTCACGCCGCCCGCACGCCCCGTGCCAGGCCCAGCCCGCGCCAGGCGCCGCCCGGCCCACACCCCGCGCCGCCAGACCCAGCCCGCGCCCGAGCCGGCCCGCACCCAACGCCGCCCGCCACACCCCGCCCGCCGCGCCGGGCCGTGGGGCCTCCGGCGTCGACCGCGCGCCGGGGAATGTGGCGAGGGTGTGAATGTCGCTGGCGGGTAGCGTGCACGACGGCGGCGGGAAGACATCCCCGCCGTAGCGTCGTGAGCTGTGCAGACTGTTGACGTCCTGGTGGTGGGTGCGGGCCTCGCCGGCCTGCACACGGCCCGGCTGCTCGCGGAGCGCGGGCTGGGCGTGCTCGTGGTCGATCGGCGGCGGTCGCTCGCCTCCGGGGTCCGCACGACCGGCATCTTCGTGCGGCGGACGCTCGAGGACTTCGACGTTCCCGGGCATCTGCTGGGGCCGGGGGTACGGGACGTGGTGCTGTACCCGCCGTCGCGCCGCGCGCCGGTCCGGCTCACGAGCGACCGGGACGAGTACCGGGTCGCCGACATGCCCGGGGTCTACGAGCACGCGCGCCGGGCCGCCGAACGCGCCGGGGCCCAGGTGCGGCTCGGGGTCCGCTACGAAGGGCTCGCGCACGGAGTCGCCGAGCTCGCCGGCGGAGCGCAGGACCCGGTCCGGGTCCGGTTCGTCGTCGGGGCGGACGGTGCGCGGTCGCGGGTGGCGCGGGATCTCGGGCTCGACGTCAACCGGCAGCTGCTCGTCGGGGCCGAGATCGTCCAACCGATGACGGCCAGTGGCGACGTTCCCACGTTCCACTGCGTGCTCGATCCCAGGATCGCGCCCGGCTATCTGGGGTGGGTCATCGACGACGGCCGACATGCCCACATCGGCGTCGCCGGATATCAGCACGCGATGCGTGGCGGGCTCCGGCAGCTGCTCGACCGCTTCGCCGCCGACGCGCCGGGCCGGGCCGTCGTCAGCGCCGGGCCCACCGGCACGGCGGAGCGGCGCGGCGGACCGATCCCCGTGGGCGGGATCCTGCGCAGGCTCGCCTGCCCGCGCGGGCTGCTCGTCGGGGACGCCGCCGGGGCCGTGTCGCCGCTCACCGCTGGTGGGCTCGACCCCTGCCTGCGGCTGTCCGAGCTGGCCGCCGACGTCACCGAACGGTATCTGCGGAGCGGGGACGAGACCGTCCTGCGGCAGTACGACGGGGGCGCGCTGCGGGCACGCTTCCGGGGGCGGCTCGCGCTGCGGCGGCTGTTCGCCGGGGTCCGCTCCCCCGCCGTCGCCGAGGCGGCGGTGGCTGCCCTGCGCACCGGGGCCGGGCAAGCGGCCGCCCGGCGGGTGTTGTTCGGCGACGGGTCGTTCCCCGACGTCAAGGCAGCGGCGCCGGGAAGAGGCACTCGATACGCAGCTCCTGCACCGTGACGTCCTGCGGCGTCCCGAGCGTCGTCACCGCGTCAGGTGAAGGCGGCCACCTGCTCGGCGATGCGCCGCAGTGCGCTGCTGAGGCGGTACTTCGCCGTCCCCTCCGGGATGCCGAGCGCCACGCCGACCTCGCGGTAGGTCAGGCCGTGGTAATAGGCCAGGACGATCGCCTGGCGGTGGGTGAAGGGCAGCTCGTTCACGGCCTTGCGGACCTGCTTGTGGGCGAGGGATGTCATGACCTCGTCCTCGACGTACGGCAGGACCACGCCCGACTCGGCCAGCGCGTGCCGGTGCAGCTCCTGCGTGCGCCGGCGGCGCAGCCAGTCGATCGCCCGGCGCCGGCTGATCATGCAGAGCCAGCCGCGCAGCCGCGAGCGGCCCGGGTCGTAGCGCTCCGGGCGCAGCCACAGGTCGACGAAGACGTCCTGCACGATGTCCTCGGCCACGCCGGAGTCGCGGGTCAGGTGCAGCGCGATGCCGTACACGGCGGCCGCGTGCGTGTCGTAGGCCTCGGCGAGGGCGTCCTCGCGCCCGGCCAGCAGGCCGTCGCGGATGCGCAGGTCGTCGTCCACGTCAGTCGCACCCCATCGTCGCGGCGACGGCCAGGAAGTCGAGGGCGGCCCCGGTGTCGCCGGTCACCGCGGCCCCCGCCGGCGGGGTCAGCCGCCCGGCCACGAGGCGGCAGAACCGCTCCGTGGACAGCGCGATCTCGGCCACGACCGTGCTGCCCGTGGCGGGCGTCGCCGCCGACAGCGTGACGAGCCGCTCGGCGCCGGTCAGGGTCAGCCGGACCACCTGGTGCGGACGTCCGCGGCCGGCGGCGTCGAGGGCGCCGGGCAGCAGCCGCAGCGCGAAGTCCGCGATCCGCATGAGTTGCTCCGGATTCGGTACCTCGGGCACCAGGCCGAGCACCGCCCGCACGTCGTCGGCGTGGATCCACGTCTCGAACGCCCGCTGGGTGAGCGCCTCCCGCAGCGGGCGGCGCAGCGGCGCCCGCCCGGCGAGCGGCACCGGCCGGTCGAGCCCGGCCCGGCCGGCCCCGGCGACGGTGCGCACGAGCACCTCGGTCTGCGACCGCCAGCCGCGCCGGACGTCGGGCGTCAGCACCCCCGGTGCGCCGGCGACCGTGGCGTCGTTGGCCCGCAGGTGGACCACCAGGTCCCGCACGGTGGCGTGCGGCCCGGCCGGGCGCAGCCAGTGCGGCTCGTCCAGCGCGCCGAGCAGCCGGTCGAACGCGGCCACCTGCGCGGCGTACGGCGCGAGCAGCCGGTCGACCTCGGCGTCGCCGGGCGGCCGGGCCGCGCGGGCCGCGGTGAGCACCCGGGCCCGCAGCTCGCGGGGCGGCCGCCGCTCGGCCAGCTCGCCCAGCCACTCGGCCGCCGTGCGGAGCGGGCCGGCCTCCGCCGCGCAGGCCGCGCACCGGTCCAGGTGCTCGGCCACGGTCGCCCCCTCGACGTCCGGGCACGCACCGACCACGAAGGCGGCGAGCAGCTCACCGTCCGATGTCATCCAGTACCTCCACGTGCGTCGATGCATCGATGCCAGTTCGCCGCACCGGGACCCCTGGACGGTAAGTGTGACGCGCGTCACGGCAACGCGACTGTGATCGACAAGTGATCGTCCGGGACAGACCACGGGCAGACGCCGCCAGTAGCATCCTCGCGCCATCCCACGACTAGAAAGAACTCGATGAAGCTCGCATGGGGACGGACCGCGACAACGATCGTCGCGGTCACGATGATGTTCGGTACGACCGCCTGCGCCGGCCTGACGGACAGCGGCGCCTCGCCCGTCGCCGCACCGACCACCTCGAAGGCGCCGGAGCCGAAGCAGCTGCTGCTCGACTCGCTCGCGGAGTACGACAAGGGCGTCTACGGAGTGGAGTTCACCGGCCGGGACAACAAGGGCTCGGCCGCGATCGACGCCACCAAGAAGCAGGCGTACCTCAAGATGATCTCGACCGACCCGGACGCCGCGTTCACGATGGAGATCCTGCTCCTGGAGCCGGACGCCTACCTGAAGATGGACATGGGTGTCCTGGCCAAGCAGGTGCCGGGCATGTCCCAGTTCAACGGCAAGACCTGGATGCACCTCGACAAGTCCAAGATCACCGATGCCGACAGCCTGGGCATCAAGCAGGACGACTCGGACATGCTCGACCTCACGGCCATGCTGAAAAGCGCGCAGGCGGTCCAGACGACCGGCGACGGCAAGTACACCGGCACCCTCGACCTGACCAAGGGCGAGGACACCCCGATGACCGACGAGGCCGTGGTCAGGGCCCTGGCCGACAAGGCCTCCGCCGTCCCGTTCACCGCGACCGTCGACGCCCAGGGCCGGTTCACCGACCTGACGATCGACGTGCCGGCCGCCGGCCAGACCAAGGCGCACAAGCTGACGCTCAAGATCACGGAGTACGGCACCACGAAGATCCCGGCCAAGCCGACCGGCAAGTCCGTCGTCGAGGCCCCGGCCAGCGCATACGAGATGCTCAACAGCTGACCCAGCCGAGGCGGCCCGCCCGGTCGGAAGGGCGGGCCGCTGCCTGACATGATGTCGGCCATGAATGGCAGCGCCCGCCACGAACTGTCCCTGGACGTCCGCGTCGAGGAGAGCCGGGTGAGCAGCACCGTCACGCTCGACGGCGAGGTGCTGTGCGAGCGCGACGAGCCGCTGCCGTTCGGTCGCGACGAGGTCTGGACGCTGCTCGACCGGCCCGACGCCGCGGAGCGCCTCGGGCGGCTCGGGCAACGGCTGTCAGCGGCGCTGTTCGACGCCGGGACGCTCGACCACCTCACCGAGCTGGTCACCGGCGACGCGCTCGTCGACGTCGTGGTCACCGGTGACGGGCCCGCCCACGAGCTGCCGTTCGAGCTGATCCGGCTCACCGACCAGCGCGTCCTCGCCGCGGTCGAGGGGGTGCGGTTCACCCGCGCGGTCGCCGGCGTGGAGACGGCCGTGCAGCCGCCGGCGCCGGGGCCGCTGAAGATCCTGGTCGCGGTCGGCGCGCCCGAGCACACCGAGAACGTCGCGCTCGACGTCGAGGCCGAGATGCAGGCCATCATGAGCGTCGTCGACGGGCTGCGCCGGGTCGAGGTCACGATCCTGGAGGTGGCCGGGCCGCAGGAGATCGCCGGGGCGCTGCGCCGCGACGCGTACCACGTGCTGCACCTGTCGGCCCACGGCTCGCCGCACGGCGTCGAGCTGGAGGACCGCGACGGCAACGCCGTGCAGGTCGGCGCCGAGGACCTGGTGCGGGTGCTGCGCCGCGGCGGGCGTCCGCTCCCGCTCATCGTGCTGTCCAGCTGCGACGGCGCGGCCGACGCCTCCACCGGGCTGGCGGTGACCCTGCTGCGGCACGGTGCCGAGCGGGTGATCGCGATGCAGACGTCAGTCAGCGACCGGTACGCGACCGGCCTGCTCACCCGCGTCTACCGCGCCCTGGCCGAGGAGAACGTCCCGGTGGCGGCCGCCCTCGCCGATGCGCGCGCCGCGCTCTTCGACGAGCCGGGGCGCCCCGAGTACGCGGTGGCGACGCTGTTCGCCGCCGGTGATGGTCCATTGTGGAATGCAGACGCGGCTCCGGTACCACTGGAGAACCCAACCGACGCGCCGAGCGGAACCGGCGTGCGGGAGCTGGCCCTGGGTGACCTCGTCGGCCGCCGGGCCCTGCTGCGGACCGTGCTGCGGACGCTGCGCGACGACCTGCCGCCCGCCGCGGGTTCGGCGCTCGTCAACGGCGTCGTCCTGACCGGCGTCGCCGGCATCGGCAAGACCGCCCTGGCCGGGCGCGCGCTGAACCGGCTGCGCGAGGACGACGACGACCCGTGGGAGATCGTCGTGCACACGGCGGACGACGTCCCCGCCCTGGCCGTATTCGCCGAGGAGCTGCGCAGCCGGCGGACGCTGCTGCTCTTCGACGACTTCGAGCGGCACCTCACGGTCGGCGGCGAGGCGTTCCGCGACCCCGGGTTCGCCGACGCCTTCGCGGCGCTGTGCAAGGCGGCCGAGCGCGGCAAGATCCTGGTGACCAGCCGCCACCCGCTGCCGTGCGACGTGCCGCTGCTGCGGGTCGAGGTGCCGCGGATGGGCGACGCCGAGCTGGGCCGGCTGCTGCTGCGCCTGCCCGCGCTGCGCGAGCTCGACCCCGACGACCGGGCCACGGTCCTGGAGACGGTCGGCGGGCACCCACGGCTCGTCGAGTTCGTCGACGCGCTGCTGCACGGCGAGGGCGGCCGGGCCCGGCTGCCCGAGGTCACCGAACGGCTGCGCGCCCTCGCACGGCGCGAGCGGATCGCCCTGGCCCGCTCGGCGGCCGACGCGCCCGGCGCGGCCGACGCCGCCCGGCAGGCGGTCACGCTCGCGGCCCGCGACATGCTCGTCGAGGAGCTGGTCGGCCTGCTCGCCCCGGCCGAACGCGAGACGCTGCTGCAGGCCGCCGTGGTGCGGATACCACTGACCGCCGCCGACCTGGCCCTCGCCCTGCATGCCACCACGTCCACCGCGGACGGCGCGGACGGCGCGGATCCCGCCGGCCACCTGGCCCGGCTCCAGAGCCTCACGCTCGTGGCGGCCGACGGCGACGGTGTGCTCGTCGAGCCGTGGGTCCGCGCGGCCCTGGCGGGCCTGCACGGCGAGCGGCTGACCGACCGGCACCGGCGGGCCGCCGCGATGTGCGAGCAGGTGCTCGACGCCGGCCGGGCCGACTTCGGCACCCTCACCGAGGCCGTCCACCACCTGCGGGTCCTCGACGCGCTCGACGAGCTGGCCGCGTTCGCCGAGCGGGTGCTGCCGAGCCTCGACGGGGAGCCGACCGTCGCCGCGTTCCTCGACCCGGTGACCACAGCCCTGCCGGTGGACCACCCCGCCTTCCCGGGCCTGGCCGCGCGGGAACGCGACGCGCTGGAGGCGCTCGGCCGCACCGCCGGCGCCGCCGCACTCGGCGACCTGGTCATCGCGTGCCATCGCGCCGCGGCCGAGGCGGAGCCGAGCGCGGCCGCCGGGGCTGAACCGAGCGCCACCGCCGACGTTGAGCCCAGCGCGCCCGCCGAAGTTGAACCCAGCACCGCCGCCGGAGTAGAGCCGGGCGAGGCCGCCGAAGTTGAACCCAGCACCGCCGCCGGAGTAGAGCCCAGCGCGCCCGCCGAAGTTGAACCCAGCACCGCCGCCGGAGTAGAGCCGGG
>NZ_JBEXCY010000050.1:62326-63452 GCF_040605515.1 Dactylosporangium sp. NPDC005572
GGCGAGGCCGCCGGAGCTGAGCCGAGCGCCGCGGCCGAAGTGGAGCCGAACGTGGCCGCCGGGATTGAGTTGAGCGCGGCGCTCGACACGCAGGGGCGGCTGCTGCGACGGCTCGGGCGCACCGACGACGCGCGGCGCTGCTACGCCGAGGCGCTCGGCATCGACGAGCGGCTCAGCGCGGCGGACCCTTCCGAGGATCGCCTGCGGCGCAACGTGGGCCTCAGCCACGGGCGGCTGGCCGAGCTGGCCCTCCACGGCGGCGACCTCGGCGACGCCCGCGCGTCGGGTGAGGCTGCGCTGGGCATCCACCGGGCGCTCGCGGAGGCCTTTGCCGAAACGGCGGTGCTCCAGGTCGACCTGGCCAACGCGCTGGGGGTTCTGGCCGCGGTACACCGTGCCCAGGGGGACCCGGCCACGGCCCGGCAGCTGACCGAACAGGCGCTGGAGCTGTGGCGGCGCCTCGCACCGGAGGACGCATCCCTTGCGGACGAGCTGGCCGGCGCGGTGGGCGCCCTGGCCGACCTGGTCCGGGCCGAGGGCAGCGACCCCGCCCGGGCCCGGGAGCTGACCCTGGAGGCGGCCGGGATCATCGAGGGCCTCGCCGAGGCCGACCCGGGCAGCCTCCCGCGCAAGCGGCAGCTGCTGACCTCGTACTGGCGGCTGGCCGACATGGACGTCGAGGCCGGCGACCTCGCCTGCGCCGGCAACCACGTGGCGGCCGGCCTGTCGCTCGCCGAGCACCTGGCCGGGGTCGACGAGGACAGCGTCGACGCCTGGCGCGACCTGGCCGAGGCGCTGCGCCGGACCGCCGGGCACGCCGCCGCCACGGGCCACCCGGAGGAGGTACGGGGCAACCTCGAACGGGCGCTGGAGATCGCGGAGCGCCTCGTGCACCGCTTCCCCCGCGCGGCCGACCGCCACCGGGAGCTGGCCGCGGCCGCCGAGCGGCTGGGCGACTGGCTGCGTGAGGCCGGCGACCACGCCGCGGCCCGCGTCCTGTTCCGGCAGGGGGTCGCCGCGTCACGGCGGCGGGCGGCGCTCGATCCGCACGACGCCGGCGCGGCCCTCGCCGTCCAGCCGAAGTACAGGTCGGTGCCGTAGGTCTGCACGCTCAGCAGCGACTGGA